>JAYTWC010000358.1:0-5961 GCA_043743635.1 Verrucomicrobiota bacterium
CCCTCGTCAGACACGCCGTCGCCTTGGTGGCGATAACCGCTGGACATAATGGAATAATAAGCGGGCTTTTCGAGCGTGGGCGACGGGATCTTTTTCCCTTCGTCACTCTTTTCCGTGATGACAGATATCGCCACGAGTGGATGCGTTTGGAGCGCTTTGGGCAACAGCGAGGAGAAAAAGTAAAAGTCCGATTTTTCCTTGTTGCTGGAGGATGGTTTGCCATTGCGGTTGATGGTGTCCCCAAAAACCACCCCGGAAATCAGGGTAAAGGAAGTCACGAGCAGCAGCAGTTTGCGTGAGATAGATTTCATGGGTTTTGCTTCTTAAGATTAAGTAGGGTAAAAAATATGAAATGCGCGTCCGTAGTCTCTATTGACGCTGAGGGGTTATGATTGGGTTACATCTTTCATCCAGCCAGAAAAAGAAAGACGAAATTTGATATAAATAAGAACCCAAGAAAATCGACCTTTTACCAAGCCACAAGACCAGAACTCATTTCGCACCGCTTTTCCGCACACCTACTGGATCGTCATCTTTTGGAGGCGGTTTCAATGCAAGATAAACATCAGGCCGATTATTGCGCACGGTGATGAACTTTGCGTAAAGCGGAAAATGCGTGGAAAAACCAGAGCCAGCGATACCAGCGTTGGACCAACCCAAAGGTTCGCCATGGTCGTTGGTGTTCAGACCGGAAAACTCACCGACCGCAAAAGAATTGTCCACGTACTGCACGCCTTGGAAATCATAGAGTCCGCGCGAGACGAGCATCTGCATGAATGTGCTCCATACTCCGTGGTAGATCTCACTGCCACGACGCGACACAGGCAGTTCGTACCAGAGATTGTAGAAATCTGCCGTGCCGCGCAGCGATCGCTTATCGCCTTGCGAGCCGAGGATGTCAGTGAGCGCGGTTTTTTCAAAATGGAAACGCGGGCCTTGATTATAGAAACAGTTGAAATCGCCAGCAATGATCAGATCGGCGTTGGGCCTGACACTGAAGATCTCGTCAATACGCTCTCGCAGCACCCGCGCGGCAGTCACCCGCGCTTCCTCGGCCGAAGCCCCCATCGCATCTCCTTTCCAATGGTTGTTGAAAAGATAAAGCGGCCAGCCGCCGACCTCAACTTGCACTTCCAGCAGCGCCGGCATGTCCGGCACAAGATAACTGCGCACCGCACCCACCGGAAACCGGGTAAAAACGATGTTGATGTGCGCGACATGGCGACGTTCCTTCGTTTGCACCGCGTCATCGGCCGCAACCACCCGGTAGCCACGCAGACCGCGATCCCAAAAGGTTTTCAACAGCAACCCCTCGACCGGAATGCGCGCGACCTCACGATCCCAGCGACGGCCCAGCATTTCCTCGATGGTCATGTCCTCAAAGTGCTTCAGCATGCCGACGTGATCGTACAGATACTGGTCCTTTAAAAAGTCCCGCTCGATCTCCTGAAACATGATGATGTCGGGCCCCTTGCCCTCGTCGAACTGAGCGACAACGCGTGCGATGTTATTCATCTTCGTCAACAAATGAGACCGCGAATAGCGCAGCGGTCCGTAGTCATCCGAAGCGGTGTGTCCGTCAGCCGCCGTGAGATTCTCGACGTTGTACACGAGCACGGTGAACGGCACGCCCCAAGTCGGGGCAGCGACGGCCAGCACGAAACAAAGCATAACGAAAATGCGCATGAACTAATGCCGTTGGATAGTACTCACATCGGCATAATTGAATGGAGTTGTAGCAACACCGTAGCCGCAATGACGCGTGATTGACCAGCGCATCCGGAGCGATGAACTTCAATTCTTCGTGAAACTTATCCCACAGTCCATTCTCACCGTAGACGATCTGCGCGTAGTGCGTGGTTCGACCCAGATCCTGCGCGGTGTATCGTGGGAGATAAAACACGGCCAGCACTGGGTGATCCTCGGTCCCAACGGCTGCGGCAAAACCTCGCTGCTGCGTGCCCTCACCGGATACCTGCCGCCCACGACGGGGAAGATCTCGGTTTTCGGGCGCGTCTATGGCGAGACCGACTGGCGCGACCTGCGCCTGCGCATCGGATTGGTATCTTCGTCGTTGCAAATATCGATTCCCTTCGCCGAGCCCGCCATTGAAACGGTGATCAGCGGGAAATTTGCTCAACTGGACCTCTGGGCCAAAATCCGCCCCGCCGATCAAAGTGAAGCCATGAAACTGCTGCGACTCGTGGGCGCGACCGAACTCGCCCAACGCGAATGGGGCTATCTTTCCCAAGGCGAGCGTCAACGCGTCCTCATCGCTCGTGCACTCATGGCCAAACCAAAGCTACTGATCCTCGACGAACCCTGCGCAGGGCTGGATCCGATCGCACGCGCGCATTTCCTTAACTTTATCAATCGCCTTGCACGACGTCGCCACTGCCCTTCGCTCGTGCTCGTGACACACCACGTCGAAGAGATCACGCCAGCTTTCACCCACGCGCTTCTGCTAAGCGCCGGCAAAGTTGTGTACGCCGGCACCAAGGCCACCGCGCTCACCAGCACAAATCTCAGCAACACCTTTGGCGCATCCATAAAGTTGATACGTCGCAACGGCGCGTATCAGCTCGCCCTTCCCCGCGCTGCCCTTAAATCTCGCGCTCTGTGAATTTTGTCGTCGAGTTTATCGAGTCCATCGGCCTCACCCATCCACTGACGTACACCGTCATCTTCCTAAGCGCATCGCTGCTCATGATCTGGCGGTTAAACGCCATGCTGGAACACGGCTTGGAAGGCACCGCCCTTGGCACATTAGTGATGCCATACTGTTCTGGCCTTGGAAATTTAATCTTCGTTTTTCTCCTGCTGCAAAGCAACGGCGCCTCGCGGGAGATCATGACCAATTGTCTCGTCAACAACATCACCAACCTCACGCTCGTCCTTGCTTTGCCTGCGCTTATCTGGGGACTAAACTTAAAACCAGCGACCGCCACCAATTCCGACGCAAAACCTAAACGTTCAAAGAAGACGCCAAAGCCTGAAAAGGCAGACACCGCACAACATCTAAGCCGTCTCTCACTCCTTTTGACCATGGCAGCGGTGGCATTTTTCAGCGGTGCCGTATGGGCGCTCGGGCAGGACGGTTTCATCGATTACAACGACGGCCTTGTGCTCGTGGGCCTGTTTCTGTTTTGGCAATGCTTCCAGGTTTTCGACGTGCTAAAACACAACGTCCAGCAACGCCGCTCTTTTTCTGTGCTATTCTACGCCGACCTTGCGCTGCTCCTCGTCGGTGCAGCCCTGCTCTACGTGAGCCTCGACTGGCTCGTGCATTGGCTTATTGCACAAAAAACCGGTTTTATGAGCGTCAAAAACATCGGCTGGCTGAGTGGCTGGCTAATGGTTCTTCCTAATGCGATTTTAGCCATTTACTACGGTGTAAAAGGACGTGCCGACATCGTCTACACCTCGCAAATCGGCGACGGCCACATCTGCATTCCGCTCTGCGTCGGATTGTACGCACTGTTCAAACCCATTCCGATGCCCGGCTTTTTTGAAACCAGCATCATGATCCTACTGGGAGCAACCGCGCTCCATTTCCTGGTCATCATCACCCTTGGCCGACTGCCACGCTGGGGCGGATGGCTATTACTAGGTGCTTATGGATGGTTCGTTTTTTTAGGCTTGGGTGGTTAAGCGCGAAAAATCACGTCCTCGCGATTGAACATCCGCACGCACCAGGCCAGCGCAATTCCTGCGTAAACAGACGTTGAGCCGAAAATGAGCGCGATATAATCCCAGTGCCACACGCCCGAAAGCAGCTCCTTACAAATCAGCGATAGGTTTAGCAACGGCACCAAGGCTAGGCGCGCATTCAGTTCTATGCCCGGTAAAATGCCGATGGCCACCGGCATGATGACAATAACCGCCATCGGCGCGACATAGCTCTGGGCCTCTTTGTAGCTCTTCGCAAAAAGCGCCACCGTCAGGAGCACCGCCGAAAACAAAACCGCCACCGGAAGCACCATAACCAAAACACTCACCAGACCCAACGGATCAATTGTAGGCATCATGGTTCCCGCCTTTCCGGCCGCCGCCACCAACTGCTTTCCGCCCCCTCCACCCACGTATAGCGCACCCACCATAAATGCGGTGCCGCCCATCGAAAGCAGCATGAAGAACATCGCCGCGATCGCTCCCGTGAAAACCGTCAGGAATTTCCCGAGCACAATATCCAAACGAGCCACCGGGCTGCACAACAGCGTTTCCATCGTGCCTCGCTCCTTTTCACCCGCCGTCAAATCGATCGCCGGATACATCGCTCCGGTAAAACAAATCAGAATGATCAAATAGGGCACAAAACCGCCGATCAAGTTGCCACCTACCTTTTCAGGCGGCGCAACGTTTTCCCGCTTTAGCTCAAAGGGTTTGACCAGTGTCGCTGGTAACGAGCGTTCAGCCAGCCGAGCTGCTACGGTCCGCTCGCGCAACTCGCGGAAAAACCGCTCAAGCTCGCCCACCGCCATGGACGATTTCAGTTCGCCGTCGTAATTGTAGATCGTCACCGCCGGAGCCAAGCCGCCGTTCAATCCCGCTTCAAAACCATCCGGAATCCTGACCGCAGCACGGATTTTTTTGTCGGCAATCTGCTGCTTCCAGTCGGCTCCGCCAGCCACGATTTTAAGTTTCTTAACCTGCCGAAGCTCCCCAACAACGCCAAGTGAATCCTCACCACCTAAAACCACGATAGCTGCAATCTCGTCTTGCGCCTTCGTGGTGACAGAGGCGGCAATTTTCCCGATGCCAAATGCCATCAACGGCATCACCAATGACGGAACAATGATGATCGACATCAACGCGCGTCGATCGCGCAACGTATCCCGCAATTCCTTCAAGTAAACAGTTAGTACATTGCGCCAGTTCATTTTTGAGCCTCCCCGCCAACCGCTTTAACAAATATATCTTCCATATCGGTTTCGCCGAACTGAGATCGTAATGCATCCAGCGTACCTTCAGCCAGGAGCCGCCCTTGATGAATAATGCCAATGGTATCGCAGAGCTTTTCCACTTCACTCATCACATGCGTTGAGTAAATGACGGTCTTGCCGCGCCCACGACAGTCGCGCACAAACCGCACGATGGCGCGCGCCGCCATCACATCAAGGCCGAGTGTAGGTTCGTCGAAAATGAGCACCGCCGGATCGTGCACAAGCGTGCGGGCGATCGACGTTTTTTGCTTCATACCGGTCGATAGTTTGTCCACCCGGCGATCGAGGAATTCGTGCATGTCGAGTTCGTTGGCAAGCAAGCCCGTGCGTTGCTGAACGAGTTCGTCCGACAAGCCGTTTAACCGCCCGAAGTAGGCAATCGTCTCGCGCACGGTGAGGCGGCCATAAAGAGCAGTGCTGGTCGCGAGGAAGCCTACATTCGCCCGAACCATTTGTGCATCACCAACGACATCAAAGCCGGCAACCGTCGCAGCGCCTTGCGTTGGTTTGAGCAACGTGGCTAAGACCCGAAGCGTCGTCGTCTTTCCGGCACCATTGGCACCGAGCAATCCATATATCTGCCCCGGATGACACCGTAAGCTGACGTTGTCGACCGCCTTGATTTCGCCGCGTTTCTTATCTTTGAACGTCTTCGTCAGACCCGTGACTTCAATCATGACAGGATGATTTACCGGCGGTGATTGTCTTCGGAATTACCCTCGCCAGCATACTTGATCCGAAATGTCAGATGATCGGCCCGAGAAATGGAACGACGGTTGTTGATCCTGTCGTTTTGCTCAATGGTCTCGCCATTTAGCCAGTGCCCGTCCTCGCCGATCACGAGCATGCCTCGAACGGACTCACGTGGGCCACCACCCGATTCAGGCACCTCAAAATGCAAACCATCATTGCGAAACGAAACGACAACCCGCGTTTCCGAAGACGACCGCTGACGGCGGAAGACAATTTCTTTTTCCTCACCACGCATGATACGGAAACTAAATGGATCATAAGCGTA
>JAYTWC010000359.1:0-2002 GCA_043743635.1 Verrucomicrobiota bacterium
AAAGCGGTTTCAGAAATGCCCTGGCCCTTTTTAGCGGGGCGTGAACTCCGATCCGCGCCTATCTGCAAACCGGCGGCCGGCGAAGTGACCGCCCGAACGCCAGACAATTCACGCAAAACCCTTTTGAGTTATGCGAGTACCGCTTCAACCGAACGACTCAAATCGCTTGTCAGAGTAATTTGCCCAGACGCTTCAGCACGCGTTCACGTCCGAGAACACGGAACATGCCAGTGATGCTCGGGCCCACATTCGTACCCGACACCGCGAGCCGCGCCACGGCTTGATAATCGCCGAAACCAAGACCTTTCGACTCCGCGAGCTTCTTGATAGCTTCCTCGATAACCGTGTCGTTCGAAAGATCCGCCGTGCGAAGCATGTCGATCAGTTCGGCTAGACGCGCCTTCGGTTCGCCCTTGCCCATAACCTTCGCTTGCACCTTTTCGTCGATCGCAAAATCCTCCGTGAAGAAATACTTCGTGTACGCAGGTAATTCTTCGATGCCTTTGATCTTCGGATGTGCCAGCGCGATCACGGCGCGAAAATACGGCTCCTCCGGCCAGCCGGCGGCGAACACGTTTTGCTTCTCGAAGTAGTTTCGCGCGAGCTGGAGGAATTTCTCCTCCGGCATTTCCAGCAAGTACGCCATGTTCATATGCGCGAGTTTCTTGTCGTCGAAACGCGCGTTGCTCTGATTCACACCCGGCAGATCGAAAAGTTGGATAATCTCGGCGATCGGCATTTTCTCGCGGTCATCGCCCGGATTCCAGCCGAGCAGCGAGAGGAAATTCACCAGCGCCTCCGGCAGGTATCCACGGCGCTGATACTCCTCAATCAACGCACCCTGGTCGCGCTTCGACATTTTACCCGGGCCGTTTTGTTTCAGAATGAGCGGAATATGCGCGAACTTCGGCACCGGCACGCCGAAGGCCTTGAACAGCTCGACGTGTTTGGAGGTGTTTGAAAGATGGTCTTCGCCGCGAATCACGTGGGTAATCTTCATCGCGATGTCGTCGACCACGTTGACGAAATGGAAAACCGGACTGCCGTCCGAACGCACGATCACAAAATCCTCGTCCTCCAAGCGCTCGACGCGGCCGCGGATCTGGTCGTCAATGACCGCCGGCGTGTTGGCCACCTTGGTGACAGTCTTCTTGCGGTGTTCATCGAACACCTCGCTGCGCGCGCCCAGCAATTTGAAATATACCGCGCCATCCTTCTCGTAGGTACGGCCGGCGGCTTTGAGTTTTTCCAGATATTCTTTGTAGATGGCATCGCGTTCGCTTTGGCGATACGGACCGAAGTCGCCACGTTCACCGACACCGTTGGCGTTCGGACCCTCGTCCCAATTCATGCCCAGCCAGCTAAGACTATCGTAAATGACCCGGAGGAATTCCTCGCTGTTGCGTTCCTTGTCGGTGTCCTCGATCCGCAGGATGAACGTGCCGCCAGTGTGACGGGCATAAAGCCAGTTGAACAACGCCGTGCGGGCGCTGCCGATGTGAAAAAAACCGGTTGGACTGGGAGCAAAACGAACGCGTACTTGAGACATGATAGGAATGTGCCCGCCGGCATCGCGCCAGCGGAGGGTTGAGCAAGCAACAACCCGCCCTCCCTGTCAAAGCCTCGTCGCACGCACCCAAAAATCAATCACACCCCTCACACCAGCAGCCCTGCGCTCAACAACATCGCGTACAACGCCAGTAACTTTCCCGTATCGCCCAACAACGCGATCAGCTCTGCCGGGGTTTCTGCTTTGACCAGACGATTGGCGTGGCGCCACGCCATCGGCGCGAGCGCGAGCGGTGCCAGCACAGCCGGGTGAAACCCCTGCCCACTCCGCAACAGATGCAACGGAATCGTCAGCGCCACAAACAACGATACGCAAAACTGCACGCGCGCAAATCGCCGCCCAAACCGAACCACGAGCGTACGTTTTCCCGCCACACGATCCGTTTCCACGTCGCGATAGTTGTTCACGACCAAAATATTCGTCGCCAGCAAA
>JAYTWC010000360.1:0-3128 GCA_043743635.1 Verrucomicrobiota bacterium
GTGTGCGTGAGCGGCATCGCTTCGAGCAGAGCCCAGTCTTCAGGGCGGAGTTTTTCGAAGGTCTGGAGGTCGGATTCTTTGAGGAAGGCGGTGTCTTTCGTGCGGCGGTAATTGAGGAGACGCGCCTCATGATTGCCGAGGAGGGAAAGTGCGCGGTTGGCGCGGGCGAGATCGAGGACCTTGAGGGAGTCGGGGCCGCGGTTAATCAGATCGCCGAGGAGGATGAGTTGGTCATCTTTGGTGAGGGCGATGCGTTCAAGGAGTTCGGCGAACTCTTGGTGGCAGCCGTGGATGTCGCCGATGGCGATGATGCGTCCGTTCATTAGGCGAACGGGAAATTGGCTAGCGTCGGCGCAGACGACAAGTAAACAAGTAGGCCATGGAAATGCAGCTACAGCCTCTCGCGTCGGTGTGCTATGTCTCGGGCCAGCCTTTTGTCGAAGGCAACCGGGTGGCCAGTCATCTCGTGACCCGTAAGGCGGGCGAAGTGGTGCGCTGTGATATGTTGGCGACGGAGCAGGATAAATTTATCGCGGACGGCGTGGTGGTGTGTCGTTGGGTTCAGGTTTTTAAGCTGCGCAAGGCGAACGAAAATGCGGATCGTGCGTTGAAGCTGACGGCGGAGACGTTGTTCGTGACGCTGGCGGATCCGACTTCGGAGACGACGCCGGAGAGCGCGCGGTTGCTGCAATTCCTGGCGTTGATGTTGGAACGCAAACGAGTGCTTAGGCCCAAAGGACGCACGGCTGATGGCGCTCGCAACGTGGTCGAGCATGCGAAGACGAAGTGGCTTTACGAAGTGCCGGCCGGCGAATTGACGCCAGAGTTTTTCATACAAGTACAGGCGCAGTTAAGCGTGCTCGTGGGCGAGCCGAAGCCGAAAACGGATGGTGCGGCGTCGGTGGTAACGAGTCCGGAAACGCCGGTGGGCGGGGCCAATCCGGGGTCCACGTCTTAAAGCAAGAGGCGGTTGGGATGAGTCGGAACGTAGGTAACTAGAAACGGTAGTGATTGTTGATAAATATGTAGTGAAATACGCGCGTCGCATAGCTTTTATCTTTACTTAGGACATGTCCTAAGTACTTTGTGAGAACCTAATCAATGAGTGATATTCCCGTTTCTGATGCCTTCACCGATCTCGAAAAAGCTTCTGCGGAGGAGCGAGTGCGTTGGGCGGTGGAGAAATTTGGCGACGGTTTAGTGCTGACGACCAGTTTTGGAATTCAGGCGGCGGTGATGTTGCATCTGGTCACGCGGGTTGCTCCGAAGATACCGGTGATTTTTATCGATACGGGTTATCTTTTTCCCGAAACGTATCGGTTTGCGCGCGATCTCACTCAGAAGCTGGGGCTGAACATGAAGAAATATGTACCGGCTTCAACGGCGGCGGAGCAAGAGGCGCTGTATGGCAAGGAGTGGGAGCAGGGGGTCGAGGGATTGAAACGCTACAATTTCATCAACAAAGTCGAACCGATGGACAGAGCTATTCGTGAACTGGGCGCCACGGCGTGGTTGGCGGGGTTACGTCGTTCGCAATCGAGCACGCGAGAGACGGTGAAGGTGGTTCAGCAACAAAACAAAATCACCAAGATCCATCCGATCGTCGACTGGGATAACCGGACCGTGCATCAGTATCTCACAAAACATGGACTGTCCTATCATCCGCTCTGGGAGGAAGGTTATGTTTCGGTGGGTGACTGGCATAGCACCAGCAAATTACTTGATGGTATGAAGGAAGAGGATACGCGCTTCGGCGGACTTAAGCGCGAGTGCGGTTTGCACGAGGTGTCAGGAAGAACCGATTTTTCGATTTGAGGTAGAGGTTTTTACTGGATCGGCGGTTCGTTGAGCGAGGCCCGCACTTTGCGGGACAGATCTTGGATCGTGAATGGTTTTTGTAGAAAATGAATGTCCTGCTCCAGCACACCCTGGCGGGCGATGACGTCGGCGGTGTACCCCGAAATGTAGAGGCATTTGATAGTTGGGTAAAGGCCGAGAAGCTTTTGGGTCAGGTCGCGACCGTTCATTTCGGGCATGACGACGTCCGTGATGAGGAGATTAATTTTCCCAGCGTGCTGGGCGGCAAGTTCGATAGCTTCGAGGGGCGAGCCGGCGGCGATCACGGTGTAGCCGAGATTTTCGAGCGAACGTTTGCTGATGCGAAGGATGGAGGGTTCGTCTTCCACCAGAAGAATCGTTTCGGTGCCGCGGCTCGTGGGAGGCAAGGTTTCGGTCGGTTTGCTCAGTTCGCCATTTCCGCTGTAACGGGGCAGGTAGATGTTGAAGGTCGTTCCATGGCCCGGCTCGCTGTAGACGTTGATGAAGCCTTGGTTTTGTTTGACGATGCCATAAACGGTGGCGAGCCCGAGGCCTGTGCCCTGGCCAATGTTCTTGGTGGTGAAGAATGGTTCGAAAAGGTGATCGAGTACTTCTTTTTCCATGCCGCTACCGTCGTCGCTGACCGTGAACTGGACGTAATCGCCAGCGCTGTACCCGGAGTGGTGGGCGCAGAATTCTGCGTCGAAGCAGGTGTTTTGGGTGCGGATCGTGACGTTGCCGATGCCCTTGATGGCGTCGCGGGCATTGACGCAAAGGTTGGTGAGGACTTGGTCTGCCTGGCCGGGGTCGAACTTGACGGGCCAGAGTCCCGGACCGGGCTGCCAGTGCAGTCCGATGGATTCACCGATCAGCCGGTGCAACATTTTTAGGGTGCCTTCGACGGTTGCGTTGAGGTCGAGGACCTGGGGTGCGATGGTTTGTTTGCGGGCGAAGGCGAGCAGGCGCTGGGTGAGGTCGGCCGAACGTCGCGTGCACTGGAGAATTTCATCCAGACTTTCGCGTGACGGGCTGCCGGGCGGCGCATCTTCACGTGCGAGGGAGGCGTTGATCTGGATCGCGGTCAGCATGTTGTTGAAGTCATGGGCCACGCCGCCGGCGAGCCGACCGATAGATTCCATTTTCTGGATCTGGTTAAGTTGAGCCTGTAGTTTCTCGCGTTCTGCCTCGGCTTTCTTGTGCGCGGAGATGTCCACCATGATCGAGAGCAGGCGATTGCGCCCGGCGATACGGACGGCATGGGCCGAGTAGGAGCATAAAATTGTTCGGCCATCTTTGTGCCGAAACTGGGT
>JAYTWC010000361.1:0-8901 GCA_043743635.1 Verrucomicrobiota bacterium
CGCGGACGTACCGCCAGCGGCGACATCGACTATCTCACCCTTTCGTTTGCCCAACTTGACGCCGAAGTTGACGCCTGGACCGCGTATCTGCGAACCCGCAGAGTCACCACGAACGATAGAACCTTGGTTATGGTTCGGCAAGGACTGCCACTTATCGCCGCCGTCTTCGCGCTCTTCAAAATCGGTGCCGTGCCCATCGTGATTGATCCAGGCATGGGTCTGAAAAGTTTCCTCTCCTGTGTCGCCCGTTCAAAACCGCGCGTGCTTCTCGGCATTCCATTTGCCCAGATCATCAGTCGCGTTGCACGTTCCTCATTTCGCGACGTTGAAATCCGTATCACCGCCAGTGGAAATCCATTCGCCCGACGGGCGAATCTTTCAGCTGAAAACGTGGTGCCCATCATGCGTGCCCCTGCTGATCTCGCCGCTATCTTGTTCACTTCTGGCTCCACGGGTGCGCCGAAAGGCGTGTGTTACGAGCACGGCATGTTTGCCGCGCAGGTTCGCTTGATTCGTGAAACCTACGCAATCGAACCAGGTGAAATCGACCTGCCGATGCTTCCTGTCTTTGCACTCTTTAATCCAGCGCTTGGGATGACCACGGTCGTTCCCGAGATTGATCCATCCCGTCCCGCCAAAGTAGATCCGTCTAAAATTGTGCAGGCCATCCGGCAGGAACGCGTCACCAATTCCTTCGGTTCGCCCACGCTCTGGGGCAAAATATCCGATCACTGCCTTTCGAAAAACATCACTCTTCCCAGCCTCCGACGTGTTCTTTGCGCGGGTGCGCCGGTTCCTGCATCGCTTTGGAAAAACTCCCAACGTTTTCTTCCCAACGGAAAACTCCACAGTCCCTATGGCGCCACGGAAGCGCTCCCCATCAGCTCTGTTTCAGCCGCCGAAATCCTTTCCAGTTCCGAACAGTTGTCCAAGCGGACTTGTAATCTATTAAATGACAAACCGCCTTTTTATAAACGTGTTTTAGATCGGAATACTTGTCATTTAATAGATGACAAGCGTTCGGCTGCTGTGCAGGGTTTGGGGGCGTGCGTGGGTAAACCAGTATCGGGAATTGAGGTAAAGATTATCGCGCTCGTTGATGGTGTTATCGGGATTTTGGGTGATGCCTGTGAATCACCGATTGGCGAAATTGGGGAGATTATCGTTCGCGGTCCTGTGGTGACAAAAGCATACGATGCGCTTCCCGAAGCTACGGCTGCAGCGAAGATTTTCGATTCCGAAAACGGTGTCTGGCATCGCATGGGTGATTGCGGTTATCGCGATGCCGATGGGCTCCTTTGGTTCAGTGGCCGCAAAGCCGAACGACTTGAAACCGCTAGTGGTCCGCTCTTCACAGAGCCTTGCGAACAAGTTTTTCGATCGGTACCGGGCGTTGCTCGCTGTGCGTTGATTGGACTTGGCGCACGTGGCACGCAGATTCCGGCAATCGTGATTCAGCCAACGGGAAAACTTTCAGCTGCAGCCGTGCTTTCGCTGGCGCAAACGCTGCGTGATCGGGCAAAACAGCATTCGCACACGGAAGGCATCACGAATTTCTTTTTCCATCCGGCTTTCCCGGTGGATGTTCGTCACAACGCCAAAATCCACCGTCTCACGCTCGCCAAATGGGCGAGCACGGCCAAGGCCATCGTTGTCCCATGAGTAATGTTCTTGTCACTGGCGGTACGGGTTTTCTCGGCAGACGAATCGTTGAGCGTTTGCTTGAGCAGGGCCGCACGGTCGCCGTTCTGGCGCGCCATCCCGTTGCAGAGCTCGAGCAGCGTGGCGTGCGATTTGTCTGCGCCTCACTCGACAACACCACGGAGGTCGCAGGTGCTTGTGCGGGCGTGGAGACCGTTTTTCACGTTGCGGCGAAGGTAGGCGTCTGGGGTCGCTATGATGATTTTTACCGTACCAATGTGTTAGGTACACGCGCTTTGCTTGAAGGTTGCCGTGTGCACGGCGTCCGTAATTTCGTTCACACTAGTACGCCGAGTGTCGTTTACAACGGACGTGATCTTGCCGGTGTCGATGAGTTTCGCCCGCTTACGACGGCTTGTCCGAGTCCGTATCCACTCACCAAGGCGATGGCCGAACGCGAAGTGCTCGCCGCGAATTCCGCTGCGCTGCGCACGGTCGCGTTGCGTCCGCATTTGATCTGGGGTGTCGGTGATCCGCATCTTGTGCCTCGGATTCTTGAGCGGGCACGCGCTGGACGCTTGCGAATCGTGGGCAACGGGAAAAATCGCGTCGATATGGTTTACGTCGACAACGCGGTTGACGCGCATCTGCTCGCCGAAAAGGCCCTCGATGGTGCCGCTGCTGGTAAAGCTTATTTCATTACCAGTGACGAACCGGTTCTGCTCTGGGACTGGGTGAATCAACTGCTCACTTTGCTTGGCGAACGGCCGATCGAAAAGCGCCTTTCACTCAGAGCCGCCTCGGCTATTGGTGCTTGTTGCGAAGGTCTCTGGCGCGTGCTGCCGTTGCGTGGCGAGCCGCCTATGACTCGGTTTGTTGCGGCTGAATTAGCGAAGGATCATTGGTTCGATATTGCAGCGGCGAAACGCGATCTTGGCTACGTCCCGCGAATTTCCATGGCTGAAGGAACCGCTCGACTGGTTGAGCATCTTTTGCGGCGAGGCCGCAGTTGATGAACTATTCGCCCGCCCAATGGATCGCGACGGGTTTTTCGATTGAAGGATGCAGGCTTTGACCGACCGGGCAGGAATCGCTGACGCGTTCGAGCAGGCTGACGAGAATCTTAGGCATCGAACTTTTTGCCATCGGCAACCAGACATCCACTGGCAGACGCACGATGCGGCGAGGCGCGTCGGTTGACATTACTTTGGATACTGCGAAACGGGCACCACGCAATTCGTAGCCGTGCTTGCGCGCGATAATGGCCATGGTGGTGAGGATGCAGGTGGCGAGGGAAGTGGCGGTTAGATCCGTAGGAGAATATGCCGCGCCGAGGCCCTGATTGTCCTTGGGCGCGTCGGTCACGAGCGTGTTGGACGATGGCTCGTGGATGGAGAAGCAGTGGAGGTCGCCTTGATATTCGCCGGTGATTTTAACCATGAGATTTGGATGCCTAAAACAGCTCGGAAAATCAAACAGCTCGTCGCGGGCGTTTCAAGCAGCAGCTTTTTCCGTCGCCAAATCCATGGGGAAATTGAAACCGCCGCCTGAGCAAGGGTTGCTCACGAGCGGCGGCGTTGAACGGCCTTTAGATTCGCGCCGGTGTGAAATTCTGACTCGAAGTCGTGGAGGAGAGTTCCAAATGATTTGCCGGAGTCTGAACAGCGGCGGTGGTAGTGGGTTTGGATGACGAGGTGGGGCCGAAGAAAGCGAGGACGAGGCCCGCGTAAATGGTGGCGATCAGGAGGCGATAGAGGAATGCGTCATTCATGGTTAATCGAGTTATGTTCACCCAGACGCATCTGCTCCGATGGGCGTTTCACTTTTCGACGAAGAAAAGTTTTAGAAATCTTCGCGTTACGTGTAACCCAAAGCCTGGTTTTTGCGTAACGCGCGCGGGTGTTCTGCTATTTTGTGGTCTGCACGTTGCGCGGGAGCTCGGAGGATTTCGGCAGTTTGCCGCGCTTAGTGGTGGCTTGTTGTTCGGCTTGAAATTGACGCAAGGCATCGACCTGCACAGGAGATAAAACCTGGCCTGCTTGCTCAATGAATGAGTCGGTGGACATGATTTGAAAGATGTTGTCTCTGGGCTTCGTTACTTTGTTGGCGAGCAATTCAGCGAGTTGATCGGCCTGTTGTTTTTGCAAGGGTGCATCGGAATAGCTGAGACGGATGGCCAGCTTGGGCATGAGGTAAGAATTGGCCTCTGCGACGAGCGCTTCGTGCGATTCAATCGCGTAGCTCTGTCCACCCGAGCCGGTGGCGTTTGGGATGAAAATCGTATTGGTTGCATTTATCGCTTTCCAGCGCTGGAAAGTTTCTTCGCCCATGAGTTCTTGCAGCTGGTTATTAGTTGCTTCGGTTTGGTGTTTATAAAAATCGTCTTTGATGCCCGCACTTCCGGTAAGCTGGCGATAATCCGCCAAGGCCATCGCTTGTTCGGCCAGGATCGAGATCGCTTTTTCACAAGCTTCGGCGGAGAGGCCCAGTTTGCGCAGATTTGGATCTTGGGTAAGTTTCGTCATTCGGCGTTCTTGCTGGGCATAGAGTTGATTGTATTCCGGATCCGAAAGGAGTTCGTTTAAGCTGCCGTTTTGTGGCACGGGCGGTTGTTTTTGGCGTGGAGCGGGCGGATTCTTTTCGTGGGCGAGCTTGAGTTGATTAATGACGACGAGCGCCGAAGCGCGCCGCATGGCTTCAAGTGCGCCAGGAGCGTGGGCGAGGGCGGTTTGTTTTTCGTCGATGTCGCTTGCGAGCGCTGCGCTGTGATTTTGTTCATCGGTTGTCTGCCGGGCTGCGGCAACCAAGTCGGCGCGGGCGGTTGCGATGGATGCGAGCAGCCCATTTTGGGCCGCGTGGGCTCGCAGCCAGACGCCGGCCAGGCCGATGCTGAGCACAATCAGCAAGGCGAAAATGAGTTTTGAAAATCGAGGATTCATTTGGCAGATGAAGTGGGATTAGAGGTAGGGGAAGGATAGTCGCGGGCAGAGCTTTTCGAGAGTTTCACTTTTCCCTGCAAAGCCGCGTCACGGATGATTTCAACCATGCGGCGACGCCATGCGTTCATCGACTCGCGTTCGTTTAGGCGCTCCATCTCTTCCGGCGAAAGAACTTTGGCTAAGGCTGTTTTGAGATCGGCCGGGAAATCAACCGGCCAGCCATTCGCGCGATAAATTTCGTCTAAAAAATTAGGCGCTATTTTGGACAGCAGTTTGGCGAGTTGGGTGCTGTGCTCATCGAATTGTGGCGTCAGACGTTGGGTCAGATCGTTCGCCTCAAGTTCCAGATTGAAGTTAGTTAGGTCGTCGGCCCAACCCCGATAGGGCTGGAGTTCCTCGTATTCGCGGAATTGGGCGTAACGGCTGCCTCCGAGCAAAGCGGCGATGCGTTGGTCGATTTCACTCGTGGCACTTGCTCCAACAGCCCGTTCTTCCGAGGGGGAAGTTAGTTCAAGGTTCTGATTCTTGGCCAGCTTGATCGCGTCGTAGATGGCCTGGTTTCGCTCGACGATGAGAACTTTAAGCCTGTCGATTTGTTCGGGAGGAAGCTTTAGCTGGCGGAAGAGCATGGCATATCCGTAGTCGAGCTCGCCCTTGCGGATGAGGGTGTCGAGGCGCACGCGCTCTTGTTGCTCGGGGGTGAGCGGTGGGGCTTGCAAGGCTAGTGCGTCGTCGAGTCGGCGGGCGGCGTCCTGTTGGGTGGTGAGCTGAGCCGCTGCCGCCTTTTGGATTGTTTTAGTAGTTATGGTTTGCGCATGGAGTTCGGCGAGTTGGGCTTGCAGCCGGTGGTTGGTGCCGAGCTGGAGCGCGAGGCCGATCGCCAGCGCGGCCGCCACCGCACCTGCCAGCGCGATTTGGAGTTTAGTCATAAGAATGTTTCCGGCCGCCGCAGTGATCACACTGGCGGCGGATAAGCTGTTCAGCGCTGCGGTGCTGACGGCAGCAACCGCACCAGCAGGCGCAGCCGAGACAGAGTTTTGAGCCAAAAGTGCTGCGAACACAGCAGCGGTCGAAGTAACTCCACGTTTAGTAAGTGAGGAATGGAGTTTCCCGAGAGCGCGTTCCACCCGCATGCGAGCTGCGTTTTCGCTCAGGCCGAGCTTGCGCCCGATCTCGGCGAAGGGTTGATCGCCAAAAAATCGCAGCAGCACGGCGTCACGGTCGCGCTCATTCAACGCATCGAGCGCATCGTCGAGCAGCGGAGAAATCTGGTCCCAGTCCACAGAAGGTTCGGCGGCATCCGTCGCCATGGCTTCGAGCGCAGCGTTCTGTTCGTTGGCGATGCGGCGTTGTTCGGTTCGACGCAGGTCGGCCGCTGCCCACCGTGTGCTGCGGTGGAGCCAGCCGGCCAGAAGCGGATGTGTCTTGAGCTGGGAGGCTTTGCGAGCGAGGTCGGAGAAAACCATCTGGGTTACCTCTTTGGCGCGGTGATGGTCGTCGCTGACGCGGCGCAGCGCTGCGGAATAGACCAGATCGAGATGCTGGCCCACCAGCTGGGTGAAGGCTGGCTCCGACCCTTTTTCGACGTATTCGCGTAGCAGTGAGGTATCATCCATGGCAGTGGCTCATCACTTTACAGCCGCTCCCGCCAAAAACGCACAAACTATTTTTAGGTGCTGATGGCTTCGTGCACGAGTTCACCGACGCCGGCGGGAAACGGGATGGTGCGGGCGAGTTCTTGGGCGCGGGGGCTCATCTTGCGCCAGGTCTTGCGGATGATGTCGATGTACTTCTCGCGGGTGTAGTCGGGATGGACTGTTGCGAAGCCGGGAATTTCTGTATCCAGGAAAACCAGACAAGCGGCGTCTTCAAGCGCTTGGGTGCCGGGATTAGTTTTTAGGCCGGTCTTGGAAACCCAGGTGGCGACTTCGTCGGCTTCGCTGGCGGGCACGCCGGCTTGCAGCAGGAGTTCGCGGGCGCGGTCGGCCTGTTTTTTGTAGAGGGATTTGCGCCAAGCGTGGTAACCGGGTTTGTCGAGGGGAAAACTGGCGCGCGGTACGGACCAGCGCTCTAGGTGTTGGCAGCGCGCGGCGAGGCGTAGAATGGGTGAAGCCTCGGGAGCGACTTGAGCAATCCAGCGCTCCAAGTTGTCGGCGTAAACTAGTTCGGCAGGCCGCTCGTCAGCGGTGCGCTTCGGATCGGCGGCATGGGCGGTGTCGATCCGTTCGCGGGCGTGTTGGTAGCAATCCATGGATGATCGACGTTAGGTTGATTTGGCTTCAGCAAGCAATGCGCCGAGGTCGAGTGGGCGGGTAAACATCGCCAGTTCGCCGTTGGGTGAGCGAGGCCATTGGTCCTGGGGACGATCTCGGTAAAGTTCGATGCCGTTGCCATCGGGGTCGTGCAAATAGAGCGCTTCGCTTACGCCGTGGTCGGCGGCGCCGTCGAGTGCGATGCCGGCGTTTTGCAAGCGACGCAGGGCGTCGCCCAGGGTGGCGCGGTTGGGATAGAGAATCGCGACGTGATAGAGGCCAGTTGTGCCGGGAGCCGGTGGCTGACCGCCTGCGCTTTCCCAGGTGTTGAGACCGATGTGATGATGGTAACCGCCAGCGGAGATAAAGGCCGCGCCTGGACCGAACCGTTGCATAAGGGTAAACCCGAGGACGCCGCAGTAAAACGCCAGGGAGCGATCGATATCGCCGACTTTCAGGTGGACGTGGCCGATCTGCACGGCGGGATCAATGGAAGAAGAAGATTTTGTGTTCATGCCGTAGGTTAAGTTGGTTGTTGGCGTGCTTAAATCACTCCGGTGGCACCTTTAATCTGTGGGATATTTTGCCCTTTCTATACCGAACCAGTTGCCAAGGGTTTTTCGCTGGGCCGGAGTCAGGCGGGCGTTGGGATGAGCAAGTTTGTAGGAGGCGAGGGGCATGCCGCCTTCGGTGACTTCCTCGGCGCATTGATCGAGTTTGCGGCCGGCGCGTTTGGGTGTGAGCTGGCCGATGGTGGAGAAATTTAGGTGTTCTTTCCCTTCGTTAATGTGGCTCGCAAGCCACCAACCGACGGGTTGTACCTCAGCGTACCATGGGTAACGCGTCTGGTTGGAGTGGCAATCGTAGCAGGCGTTTTCGAGGAGAAGACCGATTTCCGGATCAGGGGCCGTGCGCACGATCAGATCATCCGGTCCACGGGCGGGGCCGAGGTTTTTCGGCTGGCGTATGAGCTGAATTGCTAGGAAAAGTACGATTAACCCCAACAGGATTTTCTTCCACATGAAGCCTGACTTTCTTTGTTTTTGCCGTTTCGGCAACCTTTGGCTGATTTGTAATGGGGAACCTGCCTCATGGAAAAGGGTCAGCGAAGCTGTTATTATATGATAGTGCGGATTTTCCAGCTCAAGTCCGACAGCAGTATTCAAGTGTGCCGCCAACCGGTGTTACCTTGGAGGCTGTCGCTTGGCTTGATTGGGTTGGCTTGGTTGCTTTCAGTTAGTTTTGCTCTGGCCCAGGAGCCGGGATCCGAGCGTGATTTGAGCCAGCCGATCGTTGTTGGAGCACCGGTTGCGTTTTATCCCTATTCGTTTGGGGAAGGGAATCGGCCGTTGCAGGGTTTTGCCATCGACGTTGTGGAGGCGGTGGGACGGGCCGTGCATTTGCCCCTCAAGATCCAAGCTGTAAACAACACAGAAATTCAAGGTGACTTGGTTTTGGGCAAGATCGACGCAACGCCATTCTGGAGTGAAACGAAGGATCGGAGAGCCATCGTGGATTTCTCCGTGCCGGTGGCGCGATTCGAGAGCGTGATTGTCGTGCGCAAGAAGGAACACTCCATCCGCAGTGCGGCAGACTTGAAAGGCCGCCGAGTTGCAGTTGGGCAAAAAGGCAACGTGGGCGATCTGTATCTGAGCGAACGTCAACCAGAGGCGATTCCGGTCTACACGAAGACAACAGAGTTGTTTTTGCGCATGGTGGCGAATGGCGAATGTGATGCAGCCGTCATGTCGAGACTCACTGCGATATCTGCGATGGCCCATTACGGGTTGAAAGACCTGCAAGTGCTCGAAGGCCTCAAGGGGTTTGACGTGCGGTACTGCTTTGCGGTGAGGAAGGGCGATGCACTGCTGCTCGCGCGTTTCAATGAAGGGCTTGCGATCATCCGCCGAACGGGTGAGTACGACGATATCTATAACAAGTGGTTCGGTAAATATGAGTGGCGGGCACCCACACCGTTCCAGCTCGTTAGTTACGTTACCGCTGCGTTGGCACTTATCTGTATGGGTGCGACCTGGGGAATCATTAGGCAACGCACGTTGTTGAGACGT
>JAYTWC010000362.1:0-5799 GCA_043743635.1 Verrucomicrobiota bacterium
ATAAAGGCCAAAAACAGCAGTACGATGCCGGTTAACAACCTGGCCTTCAGCTTCACAAAAAGCCGTCTGTCGCGATAGGAGTCATCCAATCGGGCAAGAAAAGGAGCAAGATGGTGAAGCTGGTGAAGCATGGAGAGTCGCGCCGCCGGGCGAGGACAGAACGGATTAGGACGGTGGAGAGTCAGATAGGTAACATGCAAGCAATTGGCGAATCGATCACGAAACGCATCGATTTTTTTTGGGATAACGCACTGACAGGATTGCCCGCAGTGGCGGGTTCTGGTTCTGCGGCCGTTCTATGGCTGCCAAGCCCGCGCGCGAAAAGCCGCCGGACTTTTGCCTCGGGGAGCGGAGGCGGGGCTGAAAGCAGAGAGAAAGAAAACGAGAAAGATTGAGAGGAACGAGGTAGGGATCGGCAGATTGAATTGGAGGGCGGTCCGCCGTGGCCGCCGTTCCGAACCGGCGACGACGGCGCGTCGCCCTCCATCGGAAACGCTCAAAGCGTTTCTCTTACTCGGCGGCGAAGCGGTAGCCGATGCCGGATTCGGTTTTTAGGAATGCGGGTTGGTTTGCGGAGGGCTCGATCTTTTTTCGGAGATTGGCCATGTGGACTCGCAAATAGTGCATGTCGTTCTCGTGGCCCGGGCCCCACACATCGCGCAGGAGTTGGCGGTGGGTCACAACTTTTCCCCGGTGCTGGAGCAACAGGCGGAGCAAGGCGTATTCTTTGACGGTAAGGTGCAGGTCGGTACCGGCGCGGGTGACGGTGCGTTTTGTGAAATCCACTTCGATGTCGCCGAAGCGGACGATGCTGATCTCGGCGGCCGGCTGGGCGCGGCGGAGGAGCACGCGCATGCGGGCGAGCAACTCGCCACCGCCAAAAGGTTTCGTCAGGTAGTCGTCGGCGCCGGCGTCGAGCGCGGCGATTTTTTCGGCTTCGCCGTCGCGCACGGAGAGAATGAGGACAGGGATTTGGCTCCACTCGCGGAGGCGGCGAAGCACTTCGATGCCGCTCAGATCGGGAAGGCTGAGGTCGAGGATGACGGCGTCGGGGCGCTGGACGGCAGCTTCGTTGAGACCGAGCGAACCGTTTTCTGCTTCGCGGACGTGGTAGCCGGCCGTCTCAAGCGTGAGCCGTAGGAGGCGGCGGATTTGCACCTCGTCGTCGACGATGAGGATGTTGAGTTTCGTGGCGGGAGCAGTCATTCGACGGGGACATTACCGTGCGGAGTGAAGGGCAGGTAAATGGTAAAGACGGCGCCACCGCCGGGATTTTCGCCGGCGACGATCTCACCGCCTTGGGCGACCACGAAGCCGCGGATGATGGAGAGGCCGAGCCCGAGTCCACCGGCGCGGGCGGCGTCGCCGCGTTGGAATTTTTTGAAGAGCGTGTCGCGCATTGCGGGCGGGAGGCCGGGTCCGCGGTCGGCGACGGTGAAGAAGATGCGCGCCCGGGCTTGTTCCAGGCCGGCGGTTAGGAAAACCGGCGTTTTGGCGGGCGTGTGGTGGGCGGCGTTGAGTAGGAGGTTGGCAATGACCTGCTCCATGAGCGCGGTGTCGGCGCGGAAGAGCGGGAGGTCGTCGGGGATGACGATTTCGAGTGGGTGGGCAACTAGGGAGTCGCGCACGCCATCGAGCGCGGCATTGACGAGGTCGTGGGCGTCGCACCAGTCGAGTTTGGGTTGGAGCGCGCCGGATTCGAGGCGGGTCTGGTCGAGGAGATTATTGACGAGGCGGTTGAGGCGGCGGGTGGCGGTGAGGATTTCGGTGGCGAGGGTGGCGCGCGTGGTGTCGTTGGCGGTGGCGAGGCTCTCGGCAGCGGCGTTGAGGACGGCGAGGGGTGTTTTGAGTTCGTGGGAGACACCGTCGAGGAGGGTGCGGTGGAGTTTCTCGGATTCGGCGAGAAGTTTTTCGCGTTCGCTGGCGGCGCGTAGGTCTTCGCGTTCGACGACAAGAGCCAGCTGGCGGGCAAAGGATTCCACGATATCGCGCTGGGCGAGAGTGAGAATCTTTTCATCGAGGACTTTGATGCCGAGGACGCCGAGGGCGTTGCCCTCGCGGACGAGAGGCACGTAATATCCGGTGCTGGCGGGAAGTGTATCGGTGAAGCGGCCTGCGCTGCGTTTGTTGCGGCAGGACCATTCGGCGACGGCGTGTTCTTTTTCGTCGAGCGAGTAGGAACCGGCAAAATGAGGAACGACGCTGCCGGTTTCTTTTTCAAATAACGCCAACGAGGTTTGCGCTGAGAAGAGGTCGTCGGCTTGTCGCAGTGCGGCGAATACGGCGTCGTCGAGGGTATTGGCGGCGGCGAGGGCTCGTGTGAGATGGAAGAGCGCGGTGGCGCGTTCCTCGCGGAACCGTTCGTTGCGCGCTTGCGAGCGGATGCGCGCAGTCAGTTGTCCCGCTACGAGGGCGACGATGAAATAAGTTCCAAAGAGCAGCGCATCTTCGAGCTTGTTGATGACGAAGGTATATTTTGGCGGTATGAAGAGGTAATCCCAGGTGAGTGCGCTGAGCACGCCTGCGGCCAGCACCGGCCAGCGTCCCACGCGCAAACTGAGCGAGATGACGGCGAGTAAATAAACCAGTCCGACGGCGAGGTAATAATCGACCGGGAGGAGCAGCCCCAGTGCTGTCACGGTGCCAACCACGCCGACGACAATGCTGTATTCCTGAGGATTGAACTGGAGTTGTCCGTCGAGTTTAAACCAGCGCCGCTTGCGGGGGTGCTCTTCGGCAGGCACGACAGAAATGTCGATTGCTCCGCCGATAGCGACGAGGTGGTCGACGAGCGAACCACCTTGAAGCAGGTTCAGCCAGCGATTTTCACGGGACTTGCCGATGACGATTTGGGTGGCGTTGTGCTGCAGCGCGAGGCGCACGAGTGCGGAGGCAATATCGTCGTCGTGCGTGTGGATGACTTCGGCGCCGAGCTCGCGGGCGAGCGCGAGATTTTTGTCGAGCAGGCGTTGTTGCTCCGGTGTCAGGGGCCGCGAGCTTTCGACATAAACGGCCAGCCAAGGCGCGCCCAACGCTGCGGAGAGGCGGCGCGTCCAGCGCACGAGTTGAGTGGAGAAAGGACTAGAACTGACTGCTACCAGTAAACGTTCGCCACTGCGCCACACGACCTGACGGTTGCCGCGTAACTGCCGCACGCGGTCTTCCACGCGCTCGGCGGTGAAACGTAGTGCGAGTTCGCGCAAAGCGGCCAAGTGGGCTTCTTGAAAAAAGTTCTCCTGCGCTGCGGCCGCGCGGTCACCGAGATAAACTTTACCCTCGCGCAGCCGTTCGTGAAGCGCTTCGGGCGTCAGATCGATGAGCTCAAACTGATCGGCCAGTGCGAGAACGGAATCAGGTACGGTTTCGTGGATTGTCACACCCGTGATTTGCCGAACTACGTCCGAGCGGGAATCGATGTGTTGGATATTGATCGTCGTGAAGACGTCGATGCCGGCCTCGAGCAGTTCCACGACATCCTGCCAGCGTTTGGCGTGGCGCGAGCCAGGTGCGTTGGTGTGGGCGAGTTCATCGACGAGTGCGATGGCTGGTTTGCGTGCGAGAAGGGCTTCAAGGTCCATCTCCTCCATCATGACGTCGCGGTAGGGGACTTTGCGGCGAGGGAGGACAGTGAGTCCTTCCATCATGGCCTCGGTTTCGGTGCGGCCATGGGTTTCGACGAGGCCGATGACGAGATCGCGGCCGTCGGATTTTTCATCTTTGGCCGCGTGGAGCATGGCGTAGGTTTTGCCAACGCCGGGGCACATGCCGAGGAAGACCTTGAGTTTGCCGCGCTGGGCACGCGCCTGCTCTTGTTGGAGTCGGGCTAGCAATGCTTCTGGATCAGGCCTGAAGTTAGCCATGGTGTGCACTTAAGCTGACCTGATGCTGAGGAATAGACAAGCCGTGTTGAGCCGACCGAAGGAACAAACTCGCCATAAGCAAAAGCCACAACAATACGCCACCGACCAGCGCGCGCACCATGAATTGACGGGCGCGTGCAGTGGCCACTGGGCTCAGTTTGCACCATGAACGATCCACCAGCCACCGAACTCCTGGTTCGACCGAATAAGATGAGTGTTCATTAAACCATTGATAATCGTTAGGGATAAATCCCTCGGCGGCGAGTTCACGAATGAAGCAGGCTTTATGTGCTTCGGAAAACGTCGCTTTGGTTGCGCGTATCAGTACCTGATTGGATCGGTTTTCGACACAAACAAGCGTATCTAGCTTGGAGAAGTAGAACTCAAACGACTCTGGTTCTATAGTTCGTGTTTTCATGGCGGGAAGCTGCTTTTAGTCTGGGTCGGCTGTGGCCATTGGATCCGTGAACCGGTATGGGTATCGTGTCCTGCAACGCCAAGCAGGATGCCGATCACGAGCGCGATAAGCGCAATAAACACGTAGGACGAACAACGAGTTTGGTCTTGTTTCTGGTTCATCGTCGGCTGAGTTGAATTTTAACGGACTGGTTCGGCGCTATCGAGCGCGACGTTCAGTAAGAGGACATTCACGGTGGGCTCGCCGAAGATCTGCCAGTCGCGGCTGGAGGTGTGGGCGGCGACGAGGGCGGTGACTTTGGCGAGCGGTAGGCCACGGGCCTGGGCGACGCGGGCGGACTGGAGCTTGGCGTTGGTTATGCTGATGTGCGGATCGAGGCCGCTGGCGGAACTGGTGACGGCGTCAGCGGGAACGGGCGCGTCGGGCGCGAGATGATTCGCGGTGCGGTAAGCGGCGATGTTGGCCTTGATGGTGTCGGCGAGTTTCTGGCTGGTGGGTCCGAGGTTGGTGCCGGAGGAAGCGGTGGCGTCGTAACCGGTGCCAGCGGCGGAGGGGCGTGGCTGGAAATATTTATCAGAAGTGAAAGACTGCGCGAGGAGGCGCGAGCCGCGCACGGTGCCGTCTTTGTCGGTGATGAGACTACCGTTGGCTTTGTCGGCAAAGAAGGTCTGCGCTCCGGCCCAGACGGCGAGCGGGTAGGCACCGCAGAGGAGCACGGCGAGGATGAGCGTGAGGAGGACGGAAGTTTTGAGTTCGGTGAGGAAAGTTTTCATGGGAATATTTTTTAACCGCAGAGCACGCGGAGAGCGCAGAGCTGGGAGAAGCGCAGGATCTCTGCGTACTCGGCGTTCTCCGCGGTAAATAGTTCGTTTAGACGAGGTGGAGGGTGGTGAGGAGGACGTCGATCATCTTGATACCGACAAACGGGATGATGATGCCGCCGAGGCCGTAAACGAGGAGGTTCCTACGGAGCATGACAGCTGCGCCGACCGGGCGGTAGGCGACGCCGCGCAAGGCGAGCGGGATAAGGGCGATGATAATGAGAGCGTTGAAGATCACGGCGCTGAGGATGGCGCTGATCGGCGAGGCGAGGCCCATAATGTTGAGCGGAGCAATGGCGGGAAACGCGCCCACGAGCATCGCGGGGATGATGGCGAAGTATTTGGCGATGTCGTTGGCGATAGAGAATGTTGTGAGTGCGCCGCGCGTGATGAGCATCTGTTTGCCGATTTCGACTATTTCGAGAAGCTTGGTCGGATTGCTGTCGAGATCGACCATGTTGCCCGCTTCTTTCGCGGCCTGCGTGCCGGTGTTCATGGCGACGCCGACATCGGCCTGGGCGAGGGCGGGGGCATCGTTGGTGCCGTCGCCGGTCATCGCGACGAGGTGGCCTTTGGCCTGTTCTTCGCGGATGCGGGCGAGCTTCATCTCGGGCGTGGCCTGAGCGAGGAAGTCGTCCACGCCGGCCTCGGCGGCGATGGCGGCGGCGGTGAGCGGATTGTCGCCGGTGATCATGACGGT
>JAYTWC010000363.1:0-20675 GCA_043743635.1 Verrucomicrobiota bacterium
GCTCGTTCCAAAACTGACCTCATTCCGACGCTCACGCGTCGAGGTACAGGTGATACGAGTGAGAGAAACGGGATGCCGCGAGGCGCGAGGAGCCCCCCCTACACGTTTGCACTTAGGAAAATGGTTGTTCTCTAAAACAACACCCGCGTTTTTCGTCGAGGGTTACGCATGAGCGGTGTGCCTTGTTTTTACAAAATCCGGCTCCACATCTGAAATTCGTGTAAAACGTAGCGGCAAATCGTTGCCGGATTGCTCGCTGGGCATCGTGGCCGTATATGTTGTATGCAGTGTATATATTCGTTCTTCCGCCTGCTAGAAAATTGATAAGGTTTAGGTTCAAGTAGATAGGGCCTGCAATGTATAGAGTATTTCAATACTTGAAATATATCAGATGTTGGAAACGTTCTTTCACACTTCAGGGCAATAACAAAAAGCCCCCGATTGCTCAGGGGCTTTGGCCTCCGGAACGGAACAAGCCGTTCTGGAAACTTGATGGTTTTTATATTTCACCATGAAAAACCACCCCACATCCAGTAAAGCACAGAAGGTGTCATCCGCCAAGCGACTGAAATCCTCTGTGTTGTATATCAGGATGCGAACCATGAGTTGCGCACGTCCTCACGTTTATCCAGTCGATAAGCTGTATGTCGCAACCGCCGTTGGTATCGCCCTCAGAGCTGGTGCATTATATTGCTAGTTAAATGCTAGCAATTGAACTTAGTCGATTGTGTGTCAGCTATACCATCAAGGGCTTGCCCGGTGTGGGACGTTATAAATTGGGACTCGATTTAGTGACGGTTACGGTAACAGTGCGGTCGATGTTAATCGACGCACAAGAGATGCTTTCATTGCGCGGTCATGCTGATGCGGTACGGGTCATTTGCGAACGCCTGCGCGTAAAGGAAATGGGGCCTGCTGACCACATACGCACAAAACACGAGGTGCGCGATTTCGTGAAGGTTGGCGCTCTTGAAGCCGTTCAGACCATCATCGCCAACGCTCAACAACGTCGCGATACGTGGCGGCGGGTTGGCGGGGAATAACCGGCGCGTTACCGGCGTTCAGGGGGCGTCTGGATTTTGGTTGAGTGGTCATCACGTGCTGGGCTCATATGTGGGACATGAGCACACCTGTTCGGTCGTTTCTTCTCCTTGTTGTGGTGCTGGCTTCTGTGTCGGGAGCTGTCGCCGATTCCTCGCGAGGCAAAGCCGACGTACAGGTATATTTCTCACCAGCGGGTGGCTGTACAGAAGCGATAGTTAGGGAATTAGGGAGGGCTAAGAAGTCGATCTATGTCCAGGCGTACAGCTTCACGTCGGCTCCCATTGCCGCCGCGCTCGTCGAGGCGCACAAGCGCGGGGTGCATGTGGAGGTGGTGTTGGATAAGGGGCAGAGGACGGAAAAATACTCGTCGGCTGATTTCGTTTCGCGGGCGGGGATACCAACGTTCATCGATGCTAAACACGCCATCGCCCACAACAAGGTTATGGTCATCGACGAGGCAGTCGTCATCACTGGTTCATTCAACTTCACGAAGGCGGCAGAGGAAAAGAACGCTGAAAATTTGCTCGTGATACGTGATACCGAATTAGCCGCAAAATACCTCGCAAACTGGAAGGCACACTTTGAACACGCCGAGCCTTATCAGTCTCTTAGGAGCATGGATCAAATCCCGAAACCGAAGAGGCCTGGGGATTGAACGGGATTATCGTTTTTCGCTCTCGCATTGCTGTGGGGCGCCTGCGCCAAAAACAGTATTGTATTCAATTTCGAAGTCGCGCACGTAGGGTAAATCAGGGGTGTACGGAATTTTCCTGGAAACGTTACAGGGTTTCTAATTTGGCTGAGGGTTAGTAGGGTAAATCGAAAAGTTATAACAAATATCTACTTGTTCGGGTGCAACCCCGTCGGGATCGCTAAATCATGTTGCCCTGTGAGCATTGCTCGACTGATTTCTATTGTGTCACCATTGAAAGCCCCAGCTACCTCATTTGAGTTTACTTTTAAACTGTATCTCCTTTATTACCAATATGATCAAGTTGACTTGGTCAGTTGCCCAATTACAAGCGCATCATGAATCGCAAGGCTTTTATTTTCGGCGCACCAAACAAAGTTTACGACGATGCAGATGTTTGTTCTGACCTTGGTGTAATGGCTGAATTTCTTCATTCTCCTGTAGGTGGGGCTTGGGGACTTGATGAAGTTGTGTCCGAAATGGGTGTAACGCGGGCGAAAGTGGAGCGGGCCATAAACGACACCCGAAAGACGGACTACGTGTTTATGTACATTGCTGGATATGGTGAGTTGGTTAAGAGGGGATTGCCGTGGCCGGAGTTGGTGGTGCGACTGACTGATGGGCAAGAGATGACGTCTGGGGAATTTAGTCCAGAAACCCCTCACCGCACATTTTTTTGGGAATGCGGGCATAGCCATCGACTTGGCAATGCAGGGTCTGTTGATGTGAATTCACCATTACTCTCAGTAGATGGCGGGGTGTCTCAGCGAACTCGTTTTTTCGATGCATTCCGCGGAGCTGAACAGGGATTGATTGAGGTTTTAGGCAGTTCTAAGCGATCTACGTCCTTAAACGATCTCTCTTTTACCAAGCAGATGATTTACGAGAGCCAAAGCTGGGCTATGAAGAATAAAGGAATCCTCGATTTAGGTGGAGCGGTCGATTTGGTAACTCGGGCTTTTGCAGTTCGGAAAATTCAGGATCAGCCAATGTACCGTGGCGGAAGAAGGCTGAAACATTACCCATTTGCACTCGGCGGCACATGAATGTCACAGATTGGATTTTTATTAAACGGGCTGAATTGAGGCGTGCCTTTTGGACGGTGGCCAATCCCAAGGTCTTGGAAACTGAGACCCGGCGCGCAGCATTCAATAAAGAACTTCAGGGGCATTGGGCTCCTCAGTCCATTGATGTTTACGAGTTGATTTGGGAGCATTGGGAGACCGATGATAAGGTGAGGTCGGAGAATAGAAAAGATGAGCGATTTATCGTCTATATTGACCCAGACATGGATATCGACTGGATCAATAACAGTGATCCCGGGGCGGATGGTGAAAAGTGTGTGTTGATTGCTGAGTCAATTGGAGCAAAGCGATGCAAGCATCTGCCACGCGAACACCTCCTCGAATTCCGGCGAATGATTGGACACGCGTTAGTGAGCGGCCTTCAGGACCAAGTTGAAATCTCTAAGAAGCTCTCAAACGAGGCCTTTCTTTTTCTTCGAGATCGGACGATTGAACGGTCTCGATCATGGACCCTTACTTCAGCACACCTACTTCTATGTGTGTGGGGAAGTGTTTGGATGATTGGTTGGCACTTACACTGGAGCAGTTATTCGCGGGTGCACGAACACATATTCGGTAGTTTGGCGTTTTTGGGTGGGATTGTGGGCGCATACCTTTCGGTTGTTCAGAAAGCAGGCCGTGGTTCTTGGGAAGCTGCCTCGGGGCGGTGGCTGCATTTGCTTGAAGCATTCACGAAAATCGTTGCCGGCGGCATTTTTGGTGAAATCGCTTTATTGATCGCTCATTCATCGTGGGCACCTCCACCCATTGTCGCCTTGGTTGCGAACAATGCATCAGGATTTTTGGTGGGTGTAGCTGCCGGTTTTTGTGAACGGCTGATTCCTAAAATAATTTCTACATACGCCAAAGACGCAGAAAAACCAGCAACCACTAATATATGAAAAGAAAAGCCATCCTTATTGAGGCCTCAGATGTTTATGGGCAAAAAGATCTCCCTGGAGCCCGGGTTGATATAGTAAATTGGAAGATCTTTTTAAAAAGCGATTTGGGCGGCTCGTGGAATGACGACGAAATTACTATTCATAGAAAGCCAAAATCAAGTGATTTAGCATATGCGCTTTGTTGTGAAAAGGATTGCTACTGTCTTGTTGCGTTTTCTGGGCATGGCAGCGACGGGAGTGTCGTTTTGAATGACAGTACTCACTCCCACCCGATTTCCGGCCTCAAGCCTTCCAGCTCACGTGGGACGGTTATTGTTGATTCTTGTAGAGGAATTTCTGAAGCAAGAAGCTATAATTTTAGTGCTGCAAATGCAGTTATAGGTGAACAACGAGCTGTGCAGGCAAAAGGGCGACTGATTTGTAATTACGGAGGTGACGCGCAGACTCGGCAGTACCTTAGCTCTATTCGACACAGGGGGCTTTGGAACGACTCTGTGATTGGATGTCAGGCGGGGATTGTGGAAATGCTCGCGTGTGCAAAAGGTCAAGAAGCAGGGGAAGACTCATCTGCGGGTGGCTATTACACGAGTTTGCTATTGGACTCAGTGGAAAAATGGGCGGTAACCAGCAGGGTAAATTCGATACATACGACTAAGGATGCACACGATTATGCTGCGATAAAATTAACCTCTCTGCAAAACCCAGAATACCAGCCGAGTTGGCTGAAATTCCCATTTGCTATTAAAGTCCAATAGGACTGCTCGTATCATAACGTAACAACTAGTATTTCTGGAACGATGTATAACTGCGTCAAAGGTAAATTATAAACCATGGACTCACACGAAGACGGGAAACTGTTCAAAGACCTTCTTGACCCAATCGAAAGCATCCTCGAGCGGATCTCTTTTCTTTTTCGATACTGCTGGGGTGGGTTCTCGTTCTCTCCGTCAAAACTCGTGACGGCGATTAAATCGAAGGTAGATGCGTCTTCATATACCGCATCCGCTAGTTATGTTGTTATTTCGTGTTTTGTTGTGACGCTCGTGGCTCAAGGTACTGTTGACCTTAAAGAGTGGGCATTGAGCGTATTTACTAATAATGAGGTAGCTACAGTAAAATTTGTGTCTGAGGGTGCGAAGCTTGGTGAAATATTCTCAATAGCTTCAGTTTTGGCTGTGGCTGTTCTGGTGGTTGGTGGAATTTTACTTAAATTTAGATTTCTCAGTGCTGATGATGCCGAATACCGCAATTTAAGACGTCTATATCATATCGTATTTTCGGGATCTGTTTTCATGCTTTCATTGGTCGTCACGGTGTTCGTATTAGCTTGGAGATGGTGCCCATTCAGCTCTTCGCGATTGGTAGAACGCGGATTCATTGGCGCACTCTGGCTTATTGTGATGTATGCAATTGGAGTTTTCCCATTATTCGTTGTCATAAAATATCTAGGGAAATTTCGTTGGCGAATGGCAATCTGGGCGATTACCATTTCGACCAGTCTACTTGTTATCAGAAAATCTAGCGAATTAGGCAAGGTTCGCCCCATGCATTATGTAAGTGTGGCAGCATGCTCCCAGAATGGATTCGATGTGAGCGCCAATTCGGCGAAACTACATTTATTGATACGCAAAGAGAATCGATATAAGGACCCCATTTACCTCCAAGGCGGAACAGCAATTATTACTGGCGAATATTTTGATGATGACCAGTCACAGCAACCAAGGGTTAAGTTCGAAGGACATCTTCTAATAAATGATAAGGCTGCACCACAGCTCGTGGCGATTGATGGGGAAAGTGGAAGCATAATAACGCTGAATGTGACTCCGGACGAAGTCCGTGGCCGAACACTCCATGTTACAGTTATGCCTGAAAATATGAAGGGAGCTGGGATTGTGTGGGACAAGGGTGGTCTTGATGCATTACGCCACATTGATGCATTGGGACATGTGACGCTCCGGATGAAGATAGTTGGGGTCAATCAGGTGGCTGAAGAGCGTGTATTCAGTCTCGACCTACGCAATTAGTTGCCTGAAGTTAAATTTTTAGAACCCAAACCAGCGTCGTATCCTATCCTCAACCATAGAACGGAGGGTTGAAAATCGTTCGCGCGAACGACGGATGATTGTCGCACCTCGACGATGCTCGGTGTCGTGAGGTGGCAGGGTCTTGCCAATGAACGGATCTTGATCCCTCCCCTCTGAAATCAGTTTTGCGCACACCTCTCCGTTATCGAGCCCGCTGAATTGCTTTGCTCCGTACGTCTCGCCAAAAGCCTGCTCCAGGATTTTGGCGTCCTTGTGACCGACCCGGAACGATATGAGAGAACCGACGTTGCCCATGACGGCATTGAGGATTTCCGGTTTGAGTTGGTCGAGGTATTGGTGCGAGAGGGTGAGGCAGAGTCGATACTTTCTCGCTTCCGAAAGAATTGAGGCAAACGAGTCTGACACGAGCGTCTGGAATTCATCCACGAAGAGGAAGAAGTCCTGTCGCTCGGACTCCGGGGTGTCTGCACGGGACATGGCGGCAATTTCAAATTGGGTCACGAGAAACGAGCCGAGAAGGCTCGCCTTGTCGGCCCCAAGTTTCCCTTTGGCAAGGTTCGCGATGAATATCCGATTGTTATCCATCATGAACCGGGGATCGATGCGGCTTTTGACCTGGCCCACGATGTTCCTGAGCTGTGGCGACATGAGCATGGGACCGACCTTGTTGAGGATCGGTGAAACCATTTCGGCCTTTGTCTTTCTGTCGTGCGCCTCGAATTCGCTCTCCCAGAAATGGCGCACGACGGGGTCTTTCACCTGCTTCACGACCCATGCACGATACACCTCGTCTGTAAGCATGCGCTGGAGACCAAGGAGCGTCACGTTTTCACAGTCGAGGAGTGCGGCAACGGCAGCATAGAAAATGTACTCCATGCGGGGGCCGAAGAAGTCGGGGTAGATGGACTTGAACGCGCCAACTACACCTGACGCGACAAGGTGCCGTCTCTCTTTCGGCACCCGTGCAAGGAGGTTGAAACCGATGCAGTGGTCAGGATCGGATGGATCGAAATATACAACGTGTTCGATCCTATGTCGGGGAATGTGGTCGAGAATGTCGGTCGCAAGATCACCGTGTGGGTCTATTAAACCCACGCCGCGTCCAGCGGCGATGTCTTGAATAATCATATTACGCAGGAGCGTGGTTTTCCCCGTCCCGCTTTTTCCAATAGTGTACAGGTGGTGGCGGCGATCTTTGCATGAGAGTGAAATTGGTCGCTCTTCACTCCAGCTATTTCGCACGCCAACGATGACATGGTCAGTCATGTTGCAATCGGGCCTCTACTCCACAGAGCTTACGCTCCAGACATTGGCCGGCGCTTTAGTCGGCGATGTCTTTTTGACACCAAACGTGTTTTTCGAGGCGACAAGGTAATAGAGGCTCGGCTGAAAACGACAAAACTCCCGGACGGAATTCGTCCAGTATACAGGCATCGCACTTCGGACGCGAGCGCGTATCAATTGTTCGGATACATCAAGCGTGGTTTAATTGGTCGCGGAACAGCTGCTCTTTAACCTCAACACAGGACCAACACAGTGAATACACAGTCAGGTAGAACATGGATCAACATCAAGGAGCTTCGCGAGAAGCTTGAATTCGAGAAGGTGCTCACGCGCTACGACGTAAAAGTCATTCGCAAGGGAGTTCAGCACGCAGGGCCGTGCCCTCTGCCGGGACACACTGGCAGTCGTGGCGGTTCGACGTTCTCGGCGAACCTTGAACGCGGCATCTTTCAATGCTTTGGCTGCAAGGCGAAGGGCAACGCCCTCGAATTTGCGTGCCTCATGGAAGGCATCGACATCAAAGACGGTAATGCACTCCGCAAGGTTGCGGTAAAGCTTCGTGGTGCCTTTTTCCAGGAGGAGGCTGTTGTCGAAACGAAACCTCCACCACCGAATAAAGAGGAAGAGGCAACGCTGCCGATAGTGCTCGTGAACCAGCCACTCGATTTCGAGTTGAAGGGTCTTGAGCACAATCATCCGGCCGTCGAACGGCTCGGCATTACACTTGCGACCGCCGTACACTTTGGCGTCGGATTCTGCTCACGCGGTTTTCTCAAGGATCGCGTAGCAATACCGATCCATGACAAAGAGGGAAGACTCGTTGGGTATGCGGGGAGGCTCGCAGACGAAAGTTTAGTGAGCGCCGATGCTCCACTCTACCGCTACCCTTCGAGTCGCACGAAAGACGGCATAACGCTCGATTTCCAGAAAGATGCCCTTCTCTACAACGCCCACCGGATTAAGAGTCAGGTGAAGACGCTCGTCGTTGTCCCTGACTACCAGTTCGCGTGGCGGCTCGTCGAGAACGGTGTCCTTCGTGTCGTTGCGATGATGGATGGAATCTGTTCGATGCAGCAGGCCGAATTGCTCTCAGAACTCGGCAGGGACAATGGCTCTGTGATTGTTTTCGCTCCTGCCAGTGCGGGGATGTGGTCTTCTGCGGTCTTCGACCGCCTTGGACGGCGTCGGTTTGTTCGGATTGTAGAGGTGGGAAACGATTCGGCATCGTTTCAGGCGGCGGTGAGGACAATTAAATCACTCGTTGCAAGCGACCCATAAGGGTCGCTTTTTTAATGGGCTGGGTGCGATGCGGGGGGAATAAAAAACCCACGCCTGCTAGTACCAGGCGTGGGTTACACAAGAATGACAGAAGAAGAAATAAACTACCCCGTATAGGTAGTGACGACGAGCATGCCGCTACCTTGCTCTGAGGCAAGGCACAAAACCTGTTTTATGCCGCCTGTCGGTGCGCGTCACCGATGTCCTCGAAGAGTCGATGTTTGCGCACGCGATTTTCGATGAACTGTTCGCGCAGCACATTGCGCCGGTAGGCATGGAGCGGGCGATCCCGGGTGACTTCATGCGGTGTGCCTAGAACCGCTGCGCGATAGTCGATCGGGCGAAGCCAGATTGAGCCGAGCGGTCTCGTGGTGATTTCGTCTTGGGTAGTGACCCAGACATGAGAAAGGATTGGCGGTGTGGCCCGCAATAGATGTTCCACCATGTTGTTTCGTCGCTCTGCTGTCTTCAAGATGAAGAGAACACGGAAGGGATATTCCCGATACGCTGCGGTTCGGGCACCGTTTCGCACCGCAAAGCTCCCGGACCGGTAGTGTTCGACGTAACAGGCTGCTCGGTTGGCGAGCGTCTCCTGGGTTTCAGTGGATCGGTCGATCTCGATGAAAAAGGCGTGGGTGGATTGTTCATCACCTGCCGTCTGTTCGATGACTCGAAAAAAACCATCTGGTTTTACCGTCTGTGATGTTGCACGGACACGGGCGATACGTGTTCCAAATTGGATGAGGTGGGGCCAGGTGGTGAATTCGTGAACCGACAGGTTGGTAGTACCCCGGATTGCCGACGTTATCGCGGCCTTAACGTCCATCACTGAGAGCTCATGCCGCACGGTCACTTCGCTTACGTGGGCACGGCGCAGAAGTGTAGGGATGGGGAATGGCGGATACTCCGCAAGAATACCCTGCTTATCGAGTACCGCTAGCCCTGCCTGGGTCAAAAAGAGGATTGCTGGCTCGTATGCACGACGAGGACGTTCTGCGATGAGCTTCGCTGCTTTGAGCGTCTGGAGTCTCTTCTTTGTCGCTTCCTTACGGTTGTTGAAATGGAGGGCCGCGACGTGGGCGGTGGTCATGATCCGGGATTCAAAGAGGTCGCGCAGGAGGGCGATGTCGCGGGGTTGGAGGATGGGGGAGTGCATGTTTGCAGTCTAACATGGACGATATTTTTTGATCAAAAGGCCGGTAACTATTGGTGTTAATCATTTTGACAACACTGGTTAGCTGCCTGATCATCATCGACATGGCTCTATTTTATACGAGAGGAAATACATGAACAATGATCGAAAGGGGATGGCTGCATGTAGAGAACTGGAAGATTGCATCATGCGTTCAATCGAGGATGGCGCATTCCTAAGTAAAAGGTTTTTTCCCGCATGGTTTCGTGACAAAGGTAAATCATATTTCTTTCTTTTTAAAAAGAATTTATCTGTAACCAATCTTCAACATTGTGAGCTTATTTCGCTAATACGGCAGCATGTTTTCGATAGAACAACAAAATTGCCTGTTGGGTCGATCTCGTTTCATACAGCTGCAGCATTTACGGAAACAATAGACGAAATAGTTCAGCCTGTTATTGAAAGAAATGGATGGGGTGTACCCGACATTCGAAACGTTGCTGAATTGTATTGGCCGGTAATGGAAAAGGCTATTGTCATCGATAGCTTTTTCACATCGTGTGCTGTATTTTTACCTCCAAATCTTGATATTGATCTTCTTCGTATTTGTGCCGAATCAGGCTATGTACACTCATGTGGTTACTCACTCTATGTAAGGAGAATTAGTAAGGCAACCCAGACGGATTTTTATGAATCAATACGTCAGCATTTTAATAAATATCGAGAATATGTAGGGAGGAAGGTGGGCTTTGTTCCGTATTCATCGGAAGATTTTAAAGGGGATAAAGAAGTTGATTATGTTAAGGATGCCTTGAAGGATGGTATCGAAGGTGTAAAGGTCAGGGTTGAGAAGGTCTATATGTCAAATATCACCTTGGTTAAGGTTCTAAATGACATGAAAGAGGTGTTTAAGAATGAGTTGCAGTTTTTTGATGCTGGTCCATATATGACACAGCACCCTCAATCGAGCGATTCCACTCTTTGGTTGATAGCCGATCATTCAGTGAATAGATCAAATTTGATGGTCCGCGGTCGTGATAGTTACTATATTTGTTATCATCAGCTGTATTTTAATAACTGCCCATTCCATCTATTTGATGAAAATAAGCCCGCGTGGGTGGCGCATACAACAATCCCTCATACCCTCTTAGGGGCGATGCTTAATGTTACAAAACCGTGGGTGGGAGCGCGCGTTGTAATTGGTGATCCATTTGGAGGAACAGGGACAACGTGGTTTGAGTCAAAGAAGTCTGATAGAACGTCGTGTGTGATTGGAGATTTGAACCCGATGTTGCCTTTGTTAATAGAAGATAACGCAAAGTTTTTTTCAATGGATGCACAGGAGATCGAAAAATACATTGAATCGATAAATAAGCTTATTGTGTTGGTGAGGTCTGTCGGAGAGATTGATACACCGGTTTTAGAATTGGATAACGAAAGTGTTCAAGAGTCGCTTATCGGGCTCATAGATCCCGACAATCGGTGTTTAAATAGTGATTATACGCCATATCGTCGGGCTATGGAGGTTGTGAAGAAATTGAAATCGGATGATTCTTGGGCTCAACAGTCATTTGAGTTTAGCATAGATGTTGTAAATGAAGTTGCTAAATGGAGTGTATTCGAGCGTCTTGTTTTGTACATTGTACTCCGTGCAGAACTCCGGTTTTGTAATGCATATAACCGTAATGGAAAATCGAAGGCGGCGGGATTTGAGGAGTCGGGGAAATATATTGTACAGGAATTGGAATCGCTTGCGATGTGGGCGAGGGGCCAGGTGGATGAAGGCGAGCGCGTTGGCCAATTTTCGATTCGCAATGGCCATTATTCGAAGGCTTGTAGTATCAGCGTCGAATGTTTAAAAAATGCGGTGAATGACGGGGATTTCAGGAAGATGGTTTTCGTACGTGATGCACGTAAGATTGAGGAAAAGACCTGTGATGTAATTGTTACAGACCCTCCTTATGGAATTAATACCGAGGAAGAACTTAGTGGTCTTTCCAGGCTTTACGCGGAGGTTGTTGAGAAATTGGTAGCAGCGGTGCGTGATGAGGGGCATTTAGTAATTTGTTTACCTCAGCGGTCGGTGAGCGGAAAACCGATCCCCGTGTGCACGAGGTCAAAGATTATAATAAGCCAAGTACTCCAGGCTGCGGAGCGGCAAGGGAGGGAAATATATATTTCCGCGAATTTAGATATGCCGATGGACGCTCCTCCATATTACTGGTGTTCTTCGGCATTAGATAGAACTATTCTGCATTTTCGTATTCGGGAAAAGAAAAAGGTCACCGCCTAGAGCGCGGTGACCAGGATAAGCGCAGGGTTCAAGCCTGCCTATCCCATTGGATGGAGTTTCACACGATGGTGGTCACATCCACAAAATCAGTTTATGGAATATGTTAAGTTTGTACATATTTACTAGTTATGACTGGTATGGTGCAGTAATTACGATACGATTTTACTTGAGTGAAAACACCCTCCATAAAAGGAGGGTGTTTATGTTTTCTGTCAGTATTCATGAGGCAACAGAACAGTCGTTACGGACCTGTCCCATTCGGTGATGATATAGAACTTAACACCGTTTTCAGAGTGGTACGCTGAAAAGAGCCTACCGTCATCAATGAGCGCACGATCATTGCTTGCCTTGTCACATCTTTCAAGGTCACCCCAGTCGCACTCGCTGTGACGGGTAAGTGCCACGAGAATGTCGACTGGGGATAACTCTGCTACGGCTCCTTGGGTTGCGACTGTTTGACCGAGTGAAAAGGTACGCTTCGTACCTGAACTATCGTCTGGCATCTTGCTCCTTGGTTAAGGTTAAAGAACTGAACCAGGAGAAAGTATATCGTAGTCAGTCGATAGGGACAAAGGGCTGTCGATGGCTGGTGGGCTTTCGGAAATTCGTGCCACGCACCAAACAGTCTCCGCGAGCGCAAGCGAAGGAGTCTGTGACTGCGTGGCCTTTTTGGTTCTTTTTTTAAAAGAAGGGAGGAGCAGTTAGTCGGCTTGAGCACGAGCACGGTCGCCCGAGGAGTAAGCGACGAGTGGTGAACGGCGCAGGGCGAAAGCCGACTATCTGCGGGTGGGCATACTGGTACACCGTGGTCGGGGTTTGGTGGCGAAACCAGTCCAGTGATACAATGACGCCATGATAGATATATCGTGGCTCGCTGAGCATATGAAGGAGATCGTCGAATACACCGGTATCATCGGTGGGCTTCTGTACACTGGTCTGTCACTTCGAATTGATGCACGCGTTCGTCGTGCGCAGACCATCATCGAAATCACTAAACAACACCGGGATATTTGGTCTCAATTCCTCGACAAGCCACAGCTGAAACAGATTTTTAATCGCAACCGCGATATGGCAACTCATCCGCTCGCAGATGAGGAAGTTCACTTCGTGAACTTCCTGTTTCACCATCTACGGGCCACATTCTATGCCCGCTCAGCTGGTATTTTTATCCAGCCGGAAGGTCTAAAACAAGACATTCGCGAATTCTTTTCGTATCCAGCGGTTGCCTCGGTGTGGAACAGCGTTCAGCAGGCAAGCGACGACGCGTTTGCTTCATTCGTCAAACGCAACGTCTCATCGAAATAGCCTGCTCTATTATGCGACAGGGATGTCTTTCCGCGCATTGACGAGCGTCGCACGCGGAATCCAGACAACTCGTTCGTCCGGCCCACAACTGACCGTCGGCGGGAGGTTGGGGAGTGCTTGCGCGGTCATTTCAATACCAATCACGGCAAAGTTGCCGTCTGACAGTTCAAGGATGTCGGGGCACTGCATGAGCGAAATGGTCTGTGCTCCGTTTAGGTGCGGATCGGGGCCAAGACGGCGAAGGAATTCAGGTTTTGCGGGGACAGGTGACGTGTAGCTCATGGCTGGATCGGTTTTCCTCTCTACAAAGCACGCCAGTATGAGGCGTGGGCGTCAATTGAAAAACACGCCATTATGGGGCGTGCCTCCAAAGAGAAAAACGGGCGATGTGCGAGTTCTTGATCGTCTTGGATTTAACATCCAAAGCGAGCGTTTGCGAATTGGTATGACGCAAGAAAAACTTGCCGAACTCGTCGATTTGCACCCTCGGATTGTTCAAAAAATCGAGGCCGGTGAGCTTAATCCAAAAACGACAACCACCATCCGTATCCAAGCGGCACTTGGGTGCTCGTGGGAGTCGATTATGGCTGGATTGCCTGTAAAGAGGCAGGCGAAGCCGCCATCCTAGAGTAAGGGAGAGACGCATTTCCCAGTACCCCCAACATGCGAATACCCAACATACAAAAACAACAACTAACGAATAGAGACACGAAACACAGTCAGAGCGGCGGGAAAGCGAGAGAGGAGGCGGCGAGGATATGAACCAACCAAACAAGGTCGGCCCCGAGGTCATCGAACATTGGTTCTCGCTCGTTCACGGAGAACGCTTTTCCACGAACGACTGCTATTGCGACATTACCGAGAAGATCGAATCGCAGGAGATCCCCAACCTCAAAATTCATCGTGTCGCCCTCAAAGAAGGGAGCATCGCTTCGGATGAACGAATGTACCTCCGTATTAAGAGGCAGAGGCACACGTTCGATGTGTGCGCCGCGCCAGTTGGCACTAACTTCTTCTTTAGCTACCGCAACTATCTCGAACCCGTCACGGTTCGCTTCTGGCAAGTACTTGTCTTCGTCGTGGCGACATACCTCTACGCTGCGCTCTGCATCAAAGTCATGGGACAACTCTGGGGCACCATTGCCTTCTTTGCATCCGGTATTGGACTTCTCTTTCTCGCGCGCAATGCCCTCGCTGCTGGGTTAAGTGATCTCGACAACATGCTCGTCAATTCGCCGGTCGTTGGTGCGCTCTATGAACGCTTCCTGCGTAAAGACACGTACTACCGCCAAGACATGCGCCTCGCGTACAGCTCGCTCGTCTCAAATATCGTTAAAGATGAAATAACGAGAATGACATCTGCAAAAGGCGTCCTCCTCGTTCGTGAGTATGACTACAGTCCGTTCTTCAATGAGGTGTACGCGGTTAAGGAGTCGAAACGGGGGATTGAGGCAAAAGCGGCGTGATATAGGCGATGTCACAGATCGACAGGAAATATTCGGATCACTTCCGGCAGTGGGAGGTCCGCACGAGGGGCTGGCAGCTCTGGGACGAGCCCGTGCATCCCGAACCGGCGTTCGTGCCGTTTTTTCGTAATGGTGCAGATGACGACAGTCCTCTCGATGATGGCCGCAGACCAACCGTCGTGAGTACGTGGGTTCGCGGCCTCGGCAACCGCCTCGCGGGGAAAGCAACCGAAAGTACGCCTAGAGCGGTTATCGACTTTCCTGATCCTGAACCACGACTCCTCTCGCGTGACTCACTTGTCGAATTTCAAATACCCGTGCCGCGCGACATCGGTCTCGACCGCAACCAATACGGGCTCTTTTTTTCGAGCCTCACGCTCTGTCGTGAGCCGATGTCTTTCGAACTCGTCTTCGGCCCTGAGAAAATCGTTGTCCTCCTCGGCACAAGTCCGGGCGACGCACCGCTCATCGAAGGTCAACTCAGTGTCTTCTTTCCTGAACTCGGTTTGATTCGGCGTGAGGACGTGCTCCTCGGTGCCTGGACGAACGCCGGGCCGCACTACGCTCTCGTCGATTGCGGGCTCGCACGCGAGTGCATGTACTGCCTTGAAACGGGGAAGGCCGACCCATACCTGCCGCTCTTTGGCGCACTCTCGCAGCTCCGCCACGACGAGCTGGCCGTATTTCAAGTGCTCTTCGAGCCCGTCCGTCATCCGTGGGCAGAGAGCATATTGAGCGCTGTCACTGATGGTTTCGGTCGAGACTTTTTTGCGAACGTTCCGAACCTCGCGCAATCGGCCAAAGAGAAGATTGCACGCCCTCTCTACGCTGCAACGCTCCGGCTCGCAACAAAGGCAGACTCTGCCGAGAGCGCTATGGCCATCCTTGAGCGCATGGCGAGTGCCCTCTCCCTCTACGGCGGGCAAACGGGGAACGCGCTCATGCCGCTTCCTGGTAATCCGTCGATTGATTTTGAAACCGATCTCATGCGCCGGGAAACACACCGCTCGGGCATGATTGTGAATGGTGATGAGCTTGCGTCCCTCGCGCACATTCCGTCAGGAGACATTGAATCGGCAAAACTCCGGGGCAATGAGCGGATGAGTAAGGCAGCACCGGCGATGGTGTGCGGCATGAGCGGACTCTCCCTCGGGACAAACCACCACCACGACATTGAGAGAGCCGTCACGCTGCCAACAGAGGCGCGGGTGCGGCACATGCACGTCATCGGTGCCTCGGGGACGGGGAAGAGCACGCTCCTCTTCAATTCGATTAAACAAGACATCGAAGCCGGACACGGTATTGGGCTCCTCGATCCTCACGGCGACCTCGCGGACATGGTACTCTCCATCATTCCGCCATCGCGGGTCGATGATGTTGTATATCTTGATCCGTCAGACGGGGACTTTCCTGTCGGATTCAATATCCTCCATGCGCATTCCGATCTCGAAAAGACGCTCCTTGCCTCTGATTTGGTGTCGGTCTTTGAACGGTTGAGCCAGGCGTGGGGCGATCAGATGGGTTCGGTTTTGCGTAATGCCATTCTCGCGTTTCTTGAAAGCAGTCGTGGCGGATCACTCATCGAACTACGCCGCTTCCTCCTCGAACCGGCCTTCCGTGAATCGTTTTTGAAAACGGTTTCTGATCCCGAAATCCTCTACTACTGGCACAAAGGCTTCCCAACACTCTCCGGCAACAAGTCAATCGGCCCTGTTCTCACCCGACTCGAAACATTCCTCGCACCTAAATCGATCCGCTACATGGTCGGACAGACCAAAAATCGAATTGATTTTGGCGACATTCTCGACCGCAAGAAAATCTTCATTGCTAAACTGTCACAAGGGACAATTGGCAAGGAGAACTCATACCTCTTGGGAACGCTCATCGTCTCGAAACTCCAAGAGCTTGCCATGAGCAGGCAGGCTGTGAGGGCATCCGAACGCGTTCCGTTCTTTCTCTATATCGACGAATTCCATAACTTCATCACGCCGTCGATGGCGGAAATCCTCTCCGGTGCGCGCAAGTATGGACTAGGACTCGTGCTTTCGCATCAGGAATTGCGACAGCTGGAGCGCGACCGGGAAGTGGCGAGTGCCGTCCTCTCGAATTGTCATACCCGCGTTGTCTTTCGCGTTGGCGACAGCGACGCACGCACGCTTGCTGACGGCTTTGCCTCCTTCGGAGCCAAAGACATTCAGAGCCTTGGGACAGGCGAAGCCATCTGCCGAGTCGAGCGGAGCGATTTCGATTTCAATCTCTCTGTGCCATTTGAGCCGGTGCTTGACAACGACAGTGCCCGTACCTGGCGCGAGTTTGTCATTGCTGCCTCAAGGAAACGGTTCGGCACGCCGCGTGAGGAGGTCGAGCGCGAGCTTGTGGCGAGGCAGAGTATTCCTGAGGAAAAGACAGAAGAAAAGGCAGTGCGAACAAAGCGAATTATTCCACAGGAGGAAACGGTGAAAACCGTTGTCCCTCCATTGGAATCAAAGGTAGTGGATCGTGTGCCGGTGGCCGACGTTGTTGTGCCGCATATTGAGCAGGTCACGCCAATTCTTGAGGCGGCGGTCACGCCATCACAAGAATCAGAATCAAAAGAAACCGGCACGCCTGGAAGAGGTGGCCCTTTGCATAAACATATTCAGTCGCTCATCAAACAGTGGGCCGAAGGCATGGGGTATCGCGCCACCATCGAAAAGAATGTCCTGCATGGAACGGGGAGCGTTGATGTGGCCCTTGAAAAAGGAGAGCGGCGCATCGCCTGCGAGGTTTCGATTACGACCCCACCTGAGCAGGAAATCAGTAACATCAAGAAATGCGTCGAGGCCGGTTTTCGTCCGGTGTGCCTCATTTGCACAGAAAGCGACCGAGTGACGAAGATGAAAAAAGCGGTCTCAAAAGGACTATTGAAAGATGAGCTCGATGCCGCCTGGTTCGGCACCCCTGATGAATTCTTTGCCCTTGTGCAGGACATCGAAGCACGGGCGCTCTCCTGCGAGAAGGTGGTCAAAGGATACAAGGTCAAGGTGTCGTATCGCCCGCTCGATGCGAGGGAACGGTCGGAAGCTGAGCAGGGGATTTCTCAGGCGGTGGTGAAGAGGATCGAGCGAACAAAAAGGCAATGAAACATATCGACATGATGTGTTGACACACGATCCTTCACCCTCCTTCTTAGCCCTATATGAAAGAGAACGCACGAGGAGAGGTGAAACCAGTTGGTGTATGGATTCGGGTGAGTACCGAGGATCAGGCGCGGGGTGAAAGTCCTGAACATCACGAGCGCCGCGCCCGCTACTACGCTGAGGCCAAGGGGTGGAACGTTCTTGAGGTGTATCACCTCGAAGGGGTGAGCGGAAAGGATGTCACCAATCATCCCGAAACAAAACGAATGCTCGCTGATGTCAGAACCAAGCGGGTGACCGGGCTCATCTTCTCAAAGCTCGCTCGGCTTGCACGTGATACCCGCCAGCTCCTCGATTTTGCCGATAACTTCCGCGATGCGGGCGCTGATCTCATTTCTCTCGGGGAGTCGATTGATACCGCGACTCCTGCCGGTCGCCTCTTCTTCACCATCATTGCTGCGATGGCCACCTGGGAGCGTGAAGAAATCGTTTCGCGCGTTTCTGCTTCGGTCGCAATTCGGGCCAAGTTAGGGAAGTCGCTTGGTGGTGCCGCGCCGTTCGGTTACGCGTGGAAAAACAAGGTGCTCGTCATCAATCCCGCCGAGGCGACGGTGCGACGGCTCATGTACAAGCTCTTTGCTGAGCACAAACGAAAGAAGACGGTGGCGCGACTCCTCAATGGGGCCGGTCATCGTACGAGGAACGGTTCGAAGTTCTCGGATACGACCGTCGGTCGCCTCATTCTCGATCCAACGGCGAAGGGAAAACAGCGGCTCAACTACACGAAATCGTCAGGTCAAAACAAAGCGTGGGAATACAAGCCGGAGAGCGAATGGCAGTACGTTGATGTTGAGCCCATTGTCTCCGTCGATTTGTGGAACACATGCGCCAATCTGTTAGGGAACGGCGAACGCAAGCGTCGGCGTCCAGCAAAACGCGCAGTACACCTCTTCGCAGGGCTCACGTACTGCACCTGCGGAGCGAAAATGTATATTCCCAGCAATTCCAAGAAGTACACCTGCACGGTCTGCAAAAACAAGATACCCGATGAAGACCTTGAGTCGGTGTACGTGAATGAGCTCAAGGGCTTCTTCATGTCTCATGAACGAATCCAAAACGTACTCACGGAAGCGAATGCAGGGCTAGCTGCCCTCGAAGCCGATCTTGGAAAGAAAAAACCTGAACTCGCGAAACTCCAGGCGGAAATCAACCGGGTGATTGGTCTCTTTGTCGAAACCAAACTATCAAGCGACGAGTTCGGACCGTTTCTCCGTCGGCTCGAAGATCGAAAAAAGGAAATTGCTGATGATGTCGCAAAGCTCGAGGCCGAGGTTGCAGGGAAAAGGGTCAACACCGTTTCAGCAGAAACAGTTGTTGGCGAGGCGTCCGATTTGTACGGACGCTGGTCAGGTTTTGAGCGCGAAGAGAAACGGCGCATCATCGAAAGCCTCACCGACAATTTGATTGTCGGTGATGGCGAAATCGCCGTGAACCTCAAGTATCTACCTTCCTTAGAAGAACTGACAAAAGAGCAACGAAACCTCAAGGATTCATCGCCGAAACCAACATAAAGGAACAGGGAAGTGTGATCTTGCCGGCGCTGCGGGAGATAGAGACCACACCATCTTCCAGAGGCTGGCGGAGAACTTCAAGGGCGGAGCGTTTGAATTCAGGGAGTTCGTCGAGGAAGAGCACGCCGTTGTGGGCGAGGGAGATTTCACCGGGGCCGGGGATCGTTCCGCCGCCAAGCAGGCCGACGTCGGAAATGGTGTGGTGCGGCGAACGCACGGGGCGGCGACCGAACATGGCCGGACCGCCAAGAGTCTGGCCAGCGGCCGAGTGGATACTGAGCACTTCGAGTGATTCTTCGAGAATTGGCTCTGGCATGATGGTCGGAATGCGTTTAGCGACCATGGATTTGCCGGAGCCGGGCGGTCCGATCATCAGCAGATTGTGATTGCCGGCGACCGCGACCTCGACGGCGCGGCGGAGGGCGTGCTGGCCTTTGATTTCGGAAAAATCGCCGATGCCGTCTTCGCCTTGGGCGTAGGGCATGGTATTGGTTCGCGCGGGCGTGGGAACGATTTCGAGTTCGCCGTTGAGAAAGCGAAAGGCCTGGTCGAGCGAGGGGATGGCGTAGACTTCCAGGCCTTCGACGAGGGCGGCTTCAGGCGCGGAAAGGACGGGGAGGAGAATGCCGCGTTTGCCGAGGTTTTTGGCGAGGCGTGCCATGGCGAGGGCACCGCGGATCGGGCGGGTGGCTCCGGAGAGGCTGAGTTCTCCGGCGATCAGGAATTGGTCGATGATGTCTGGTTTTAGCTGGCCGGTGGCAGTGAGGATGCCGAGGGCGATCGGCAGGTCGTACATCGGGCCCTCTTTTCGCATGTCACCAGGTGCCAGATTGATGGTCGTGCGAGTACGAGGTTTTTTGAAGCCGGTGTTGCCGAGGGCGGAGATGACGCGGTCGTTGGATTCCTTGACGGCGGCGTCGGGCAGGCCGACGAGGACGACGCGCGGGTCGCCGCTCTCGCCTGCGTTCACCTCCACGTAGACAAGCTCCGCCTCAATTCCCTGTAGTCCCGCCGAAAAAATCGTAGCCAGCATGTTCTTTTTATTTGGGTCGTGAATGGGCCGTCGCGGCGGCGGAGACGATCGCGATGTTTGCGTTAATTGCGTCTATGTAAGAGTTCGGTCCGTCGGGGTACGGCGTGGCGAGAAAGCGGTAGAGGCCGAGGAGTTCGTTGTCCAGTTTCGGCATGACCGAGGTTTGCCAAAAGTGGGGTGTTTTGGCGATCAGCTCGTCGGCGGAGTGGAAGAGTCGTTGTTGGAGCGGAACGGCGGCGAAGGTGTCGGACTCGTTGAACTCGGCGAAGAGCTTGGGTAGTTCTTCCAAGTAGTTCGGTACGGACATCTGGCCGAGGTAGTCGGCGGTGGCGACGGCGCAACCGACGATACCCTCGATGGGGTTTTGAAAATGGAGGCGCCAGATGGGGGTTTTGGAATTGGTGCAGCGGATGGCGCCGAGGACGCCATCGAGTTCGTCAAGCGTGAC
>JAYTWC010000364.1:0-1795 GCA_043743635.1 Verrucomicrobiota bacterium
AGGACGGGCTGGAAAAGCATGGTGAGTTCGATGATGTCGCCGGGCTTCCAGGTGTTTTTAAGTTCGGCATAGGTGCCGGGGGTGAGTGGTTTTGGACTCCAGATTTTTCCTTTTTGCTCGGCAGGTTCGACGCTGACGGGATTTCCGTTGATCTTGATCAATGAGGAGCCGGGATGCATCCAGCCGGGGATGCGAAGTTTGATTGAGATCGGGCGGGCGGGCGCTTCGGCAATCGTAATTTTAACCGAACCATTCCAAGGATACTCGGTTTCCTGGCTGAGTTTGATACGGCTACCGTCGGTCCAGACGGTGTCGAGGGTGTTGGCGGCGTAGAGGTGAACCCAGAGCGTGTCAGGTGAAAGCGTGTAAACGTAGTTGTGGGCCTCGGCGATGGTTCGGACCACGTTGGGCGGGCAGCAGAACGAGGATTTGATGTTGGGCACGCGGCTGCGGGACCAGCGCATCGGCCACTTGAAGTCGGCGGATTTGCGCAGCGGGTTGACGTAGAAGTAGGCTTTGCCGTCGAGGCTGATGCCGGGAAGCACGCCGTTGTAGAACGATTGCTCGAATAGATCGGCGTAGTGTGCGTCAGCGGTGAGTTCTAACATGCGCCACGTCCACATGGCGTAACCGATGGTTGCACAAGTTTCGTTGTAGGCGGTGAGATTGGGGAGCTGGTAGTCGCGGCCGTAGGCTTGGTGCGTCGGCTTGATTTGGGCGTAGAGATTGTTTTCGGCGCCATCAGGTGAAGCGCCGTCGTAGAGTGCGCCGGTCATGCCGGTGACGTAGAGCTTCTGTTCAGCGACATCGTGGCTGATGGCGTCGAGTGGTTTGAAAAGCGTTTGGTCGCCGTTTTCGGTCACGAGATCGGCAACGCCGGCGTAGAGATAATTGGCGCGTACGGCGTGGCCGACGGCTTCGAAGGTTTCGCGGAAAGGCGTGCGGTCCTGGTTATGGTCGGAGCCGTCCTTGCCGCTGACGAGGCTGCGGATTTCGATCAGCTGCTTGGCGAGTTCGAGGTAGCGTGGCTCTCGGGTGGTGCGGTAGAGTTCGACTACAGCCATGTAGTGCGACGGGCAGATGGCGTTGCGGGCGAGATCGGCTGGTACGGTTTTGCAGAGGTGCTCGATGTAGTCAGCGGCTTTGCGGGCGCAGTCGAGGAGGGTGGTTTTACCGGTAACACGATAATGGATACAGGCCGTCGTGATGAGGTGGCCCATGTTGTAGGTTTCGAAGTGTTCGCGGTCCTCGAATTCCTTGGAGACGGTACCGGACTGACCACGACGTTGCGGGATGATTTTTTGTGTGTGGAGGTATCCGTCTTCACGCTGAGCTTTGGCAATGACAGCGATGATGTCGTCCATCTGTTTGTCGATGGCGGGGTCACGCGTGACGGCGTAGATCTGCGCGAGTGCTTCAAGCCATTTCAGGAAATCGCCGTCGTTGAACGGCGGTCCGTGGGGCTTGCCGTCGCCGCGTCCTTCGCCGAGGCCGGCCGCCATGAGAAAGTTATCCCAGGCGTGGCTTTCGTTGGGGTCGCGGAGGATTTCCCAGAGATGGGGAACCATCGTCGTGCGACAAACATCGAAGCGCTCGCCGAGCAGACCGCCGTTCCACTTCACATCGGCTAGGTCCACCATGTACATTTTCGCGTTGGGCGAACGCGTCGTGTCGATAAGGGATTTTTCGCCAGCAGAGGCGGGAATCGCGGCGGTGAAAAATAATAGCGTTGTGAGGGAGCGGAAACGCATTGCTTTTGAGAGATTGGGCTAAGGGGTGACGGTGACAATCACGC
>JAYTWC010000365.1:0-1545 GCA_043743635.1 Verrucomicrobiota bacterium
AGGAAATCGCTAAAACTGTCCATCCACGACAGCGCGCGAACACCGGGCGTCAGCACAGCGTTCAAGCGCGCCGCAACTGCATCTTCATTCATACCTTCTTTCACCCGCACATTGATTCCATGCACCGCCGAGCCCAGCCCGTAGAGATCCTGCGCCAACCGCAACGTGCAATAAACCGTGCTGCTGTCGAGTTGTTGATGGCCGATATAGACGATACCCGCCACACGAACCTCGCGCGGCATGAACACTTCGTCCCGCTTAAACCGTTCAATCATCAGCGGCGAATAAACCTCGATCTTGCACCCCACGCTCGCACCAATCGATTGCGCTAACTGAGAACTCAGCAACACCGAGTCATCATCGAGATCGTCGAGCGAACCAAGGGTCACGTAGCTGCTGAGTTTCACCACGTTTTCCACGGTCGCGAGATCGAGTCCGCGCATGCCGGGATAGGCTGGCTTGCCATGATATTCGATCATCAACGCGCCCGCAGCGTACGGCGTGGCGGCCACAACTCCCGGCACCGACTCAACCTTCTCCAAAAGCCCGGCGTAGTCATTGATGTAACTGCCTGACTTGATCTGAATCTCTCCTTCCGTATCCACAATCATGCGACGGACCTCGTGGCCAAAACCGCCCATCACACTCGTGACCACAACCAACAGCGCCACACCCAGCGACACACCCACGATGGAGATAAACGTGAAAAACGGAAACCGCCGCCCGGTCGGGAAAAGCTGCTTGAGGGCGAGGTAGAGATACCAGGGCATGGGTTGGGGATAAGTTGTAAGTGATAAGTGGTAAGGTCGAGCCAGTCCTAAATCCTCTGGCTTATCCCTTATCGCTTACTCCTTAAAACTAGCAGCGCCACTTCAGGCGCCGCTGCCGGGCCTGAGCTGCGGGAAGAGAATCACGTCGCGGATGCTTTCGGCACCCGTTAATAAAATCACGAGGCGGTCGATGCCAACGCCCATACCGCCAGCCGGCGGCATGCCGTGCTCAAGTGCACGCAGGAAATCCTCATCGATATTCTGTTTTTCTTCGCCGGCTTGCGCCTCGAACATCGCACGTTGCACGAACGGATCGTTCTGCTCCGAATACGCGGGGGCAACTTCCATGCCGCCAATGATCAGTTCGAAAACGTCGATCGTCGTCGGATCATCGAGCGTGATCTTAGCCAGCGGACAAAGTTCCTTCGGCAGGTGCGTCACAAACGTCGGCTGAATCAGCGTCGGCTCGATCTTCTTGGAGAAAACCTCGTTGGTAATTTCAAATTCCTCCCAAGACGGATTGATGCTCAGACCTAACTTTTCGGCACCGGTAATTTTTTCCGCCTTGCTGCGACTAAACCATTCGGCATCGCCTGTCGTCTCACGGATGAGGTCCTTGTACTTCACCTCGCGCCACTCGCCAGCAAAGTCGATCATCGTTCCGCTGCCGGGATGCACGATCTGACTCGCGCCCAGCACCTCGGTGCAAAGCGAGGTCAATAGATCCTTAATCAGCGTCATCATACCGCGGAAATCGCTGTAAGCCTGATAAACC
>JAYTWC010000366.1:0-3594 GCA_043743635.1 Verrucomicrobiota bacterium
TTACCGGCAACACCGGCGAATGGACCGCCAGCCATTCCGCTACGCTGACCGGGCTCACCCGCGGCGTCACTTATCAATACCGCATCGTCGCCCTCGACCACCGAACTAGTTCAACTGCCACTCCGAACCAAGGCACCGCAACCGGGACGTACGCCATTCCTGCCGTACCGACAACTCCGCCCGTGATCAGCGGCCTCACGACCAGCACTGTCACCGGAAATAGCGCCACGCTGTCCTGGACCACCAATCGTGTCTGCACCGCCACCGTCACCTACCAAAAAACAGGAGGCAGCACACTCACCCGCACGTTCACAGACCTCGTTGACACACGCGCGGCCACGCTCGATCTACTCGAACTATCCACCACCTACACAGCCAATATCACCGTTACCGACTCCTTCAATCTCTCCGCCAGCCAAAGTACCAGTTTCACAACAGGCACCACCGTGACCCCAACGGTGACGATTACGGCCAACACGGCGAACACCCATGCGATCTCACCGTGGATCTACGGCATCAACTTCTACCAGGACAGCGCCGCAAACGTTCGCAATATCACCCTCAACCGCCAGGGCGGCAATCGCTGGACCGCCTACAATTGGGAGAACAACGCCTCCAACGCCGGCTCCGACTGGTATTACAGCAGCGACACCTTCCTCAGCAGCAGCACCACTCCTGACGAAGCGCTTCGCCCGCTCATCGCCGCCGATCGCACCCGCGGCAACGCCAGCCTCATCACCATTCCGATGCAGGGCTACGTCGCCGCCGATACCAACGGCAATGTCGACATGACCGTTTCGCTCGCCACCCGTCTGGCCGCGCGCTTCAAACAGATCGTCTTCAAAAAAGGCTCCGCCTTCACCACCACGCCGGCCACCACCGACGCTTACGTCTATATGGATGAGTCGTTCTGGGCGCTGAAGGGCAAGTTTACGACCGACATCTACGCCGACATCGTCACGCCCACCTTTGTCAGCCTCGACAACGAACCTGAACTCTGGCCCTCCACCCACGAAGAAATCCAGGGCACCACCGCACCCGATGCCACCACCTACATCCAACACTCAGCCGCGCTGAGCAAAGCGCTCAAGGACGTATCACCCTCGGTAAAAATCTTCGGCCCCGTGCACTACGGCTTCGGCGGCATCCACGACTGGCAGGGCGCCAGCGGCTTTAGTTCCACCTATTGGTTTACCGATAAATACCTCACGGAGCTCAAGGCCGCCTCCGACGCCGACGGACGCCGGCTGCTCGACGTGTACGACCTCCACTGGTATTCAGAGGCTCAAGGTGACGGAACCCGCATCACTGATCTCAACGGCACAACCTTAACCGCCGCCCAGATCCAAGCCATTGTCCAGAGCCCGCGCAGTCTCTGGGATGCCTCCTACAAGGAAACCTCCTGGATCGCCGACGTCCTCGGCGGCCCGGTTTATATTCTCGGCCGAATTCAGGCCAAGATCGACGCCATCTGGCCCGGCACGAGAATCGCCCTCACCGAATACGAAAATGGCGGCATCAACCACATCGCCGGCGCCGTCGCCCAGGCCGACAACCTCGGCGTCTTCGGACAGCTCAATCTCTTTGCCGCGACCTATTGGCCCGCGAGCTCAACCGACCCCTTCGTCTTCGCCGCCTTCAAAATGTACCGCGACTACGATGGCTCTCTCGCCACTTTCGGCGACACGTCGATTGCAACCGTTTCGAGCGACACCTCCAAGGTCGCCGCATATGTCAGCCAAAGTACAACCAATTCAAACCGCTATGTCATCGTCGCGCTTAACCGCTCAACCACGACCCAAAACGTCGCCTTCTCCGGCTTAGCCATCAGCGGCACCGCCAAAGTCTATCGACTCGAAGGCACATCGACCACACCAAGCTTCGTCGGCTCGGTGCCCGCCAACCTCTCGACCTGGGCAATCACACTTCCGTCGCTAAGTGTCTCCACGATTGAAATCACCACCAGTGGCGGCAGCTCAAGTTCCAGCTCCTCCAGTTCATCTAGCGGCAGTTCTTCATCGAGCAGTTCAAGCTCCTCCTCAAGTTCATCTTCAGGCGGTACCAGCTCGAGCTCCGGCACAGGCAGCTCGAGTTCGTCCTCGTCCTCCAGTTCCAGCAGTTCGTCTTCCAGCTCCTCCTCGAGCTCGGGCGGCGACACCACCGCACCAACTGTTCCCGCCAATGTTACGGCTTCCGGAATCACATCCTCAGCCGTCACACTAAGCTGGACTGCTTCCACCGACGCTGTCGGCGTCACCGGTTATCGCGTCTATCGCGGACTTGGAACCGGCACACGTTCCTCCATCGGCACCACAGCCACGACCACCTATGCCGATTCCGGTCTGACTGCTGCGACCGCGTACACGTATTCAGTTTCTGCTTACGACGCTGCTACCAACGCTTCCGCTCAGTCCACCGTCGTCAACGTCACCACGCTCGCCAGCAGTTCTTCCAGCAGCTCCTCGTCGAGCAGCAGTTCGAGTTCCTCAAGCAGCTCTTCATCCTCTAGTTCTTCTTCAAGCTCCTCGTCATCGAGCAGCAGCTCAAGTTCGTCCTCCAGTAGTTCTTCGTCGTCGAGCTCGAGTTCCTCCGGCAGTGGCAACTCCTCCGGCGGCACCAAAGGCGGAGGTGGCGGCGGTGCTCCAAGCATGCCCTTTCTCATCATCGCCGGAACGCTCGCCGCCATGCGCGCCCGTGCCGCACTTCGCATAAAATAATAAGACACACACAAATCATGCGTTGGCTAAAATCCGCAACGACGCTGGGAATCCTGGCGTTTTTTCAAATCGCCGCCCTTTCCCACGCGGCCGTGGTCTCCACCGACCGCATCACTACCTGGAACCCCGGCCTCAACGCTGTCGGCGGCATACCGAGCCGAACCACCATCTATACCACACTCACGCCCCGTGGCGGCACGCTCGACGATACAGCGGCTATCCAGGCCGCGCTTGACGCCTGCCCAGCCAATCAGGTCGTATTCCTGGCACCGGGCACTTTTGTCATCAGTGGCAACGGCCTGGAAATCAATCGATCCAACATCACCCTGCGCGGTTCCGGCCCGGATAAAACCAAACTTGTGCAACGCACCGATGCACAGTATCCGGTTGTCATCATCGGCGTGCGCTGGGTGAAACACACCGTCGCCCGCCCGCTCGCGACAAACGGGGTTAAGGGCTCGTCCACGATCACCCTCTCAGACACCTCTGGATTGAAGGTTGGGGAAATCGTCACCCTTAACCAACTCGCAGACGAAAGCCGTTCTGACACCGTTGCGCCTGTCCGCAAAGTCTATTGGGGCCCCAACGCCACCGATCCCCTCGGCAGCGAACGTCGCTGGTTCTGCGAACAAAACCGCCCCATCGGCCAGACGCTGGAAATCGCGTCGATCAACGGCACCACGGTGACTTTCAATACCCCGCTCCACCTCGATTTCGAAACCGCGCTCACAGCGCATCTCACCCGGTTTTCCACGGGAAATCCCGATGGCACCGAATGGGGCGCAGCTTGGGCCAACCAGATCGACGCCGTAAAATATTCCGGTATCGAAAATCTCTACGTCGCCTACGGCAACGGTGGCGACGGCGGTGGCAACAT
>JAYTWC010000367.1:0-3061 GCA_043743635.1 Verrucomicrobiota bacterium
ATTATCCTTTCAGTCTGGCACGATCGTTCGACCAAGAACACTCAGCCTTGAAATACTTGGGCCTCCTCTGACATGAGTCAGACGTGAAGTTCACATCACTCCGCGCCAGCTGGCGCTCCTGGGCCCTCGGCACGATCATCGCCATCATCGGCATCATCCTCGTCCGCGTAGTCTCACCACACACTACCGGCAAAACCCAAGCCGCACTCGTGAGCGCCGGCCGCCTGACCAGTTTCGCCGGCCTCATCATCATCGTCTTCGGAGTCAACCGCCGCATCAAACGCGACTCTCAGGAAGCTCCCTGAGCCTCGCCGCGTCCTCTCGCTCCGCCCATGCCACCAAGATTTCCCATCGGCGAAAAATCCTGCCAGACCATCGACGGCTGGCAGCTACACGAATTCGCCACGCTCCCCTCGACCAACCCGATCGCTGGCGCCCTTCCTCCGTGGCACGCCGTGCGCGCCGACGTACAAACCAATGGACGCGGACGCACCGGTCGCATCTGGATCTCCGACACCGGCGGACTCTGGCTCTCCGCCGTTCTGCCCGCTCCCGGACCGCGCAAAAAATGGTCCATTCTACCCCTTGGCGCTGGTTGGGCTGTGATCAATGCCCTGCGCGAGCTCGGCATTACCGGCCTACGCCTCCGTTGGCCCAATGATATCCTCGCTGGTCGCCGCAAACTCGCCGGTCTGCTCGTCGAACAATTTCAACCCGAAACCGCCGTCATCGGCGTCGGCATCAACATCACCAACCAACCCGACACCCTCGACGTCAATCTCACCGGCCACACCATCGGCGTCGCCGAACTCGCCACACGCGCCGTCTCAATCGACGAAATTGCCCGACTCACCCTCGGCGCTTTCCGCCGCCTCCAAAGCCTGATCGAACACGATCGCTTCAGCGAAATCGCCACCGAAATCAACACTCGCTGGGGTGAACCCCGCCGCGTGCAACTCTCGCTCAACACCCAACCCGAACCACTCGACGGTTTTTTCCGCGGAGTCGATCCCGAAGGACGACTCAGTTTTACTGACGACGGCGGCGCCTCCTACACCCTCGACGCGAGTCAGGTCGCCCTGCTTCGCGAACTCGGCTAACGAACAAGGCTTTGGCTAAACAGCCCTCTGGCAGAACGAAAAGTAATGGATGAATAAAGACATCCCGCTATGTGAAACGAGTTGCGCAGAACGATTGCCCTTCCTGCACCCAACCTCCAACCTGCGGCTTTTATGATCCCCACATTCCTCCTCGCCACCGCGATGGAATCGAGTGCAGACGTTCCCGTCTGGCTCATTCTGCCATTTGGGCTGTTGTTGCTTTTGATCGCAACAATGCCTCTTTCTCCTGCGAAAATTAAACACTTCTGGGAGCATAACTACCAATTTGTCTCTTGCGGCTTGGCTGTTCTCGTCGGCCTCTACTACGCCTTCGGACTGCAAGGAGGTCGTTCCACATTACTCACCACAACCGAGGACTACATCGCATTTATCTGTCTCATTGGTTCCCTCTTCGTGGTCGCCGGCGGTATCCACATCAAGATCAAGGGTGAAGCCTCGCCGATGGAAAATATCGCATTTCTGGCCTTTGGCGCGGTCATCGCCAACTTAATTGGCACGACCGGTGCCTCCATGGTTCTCATCCGCCCATGGATTCGCATGAACAAGATCCGCATCAGCGCGTACCACGTCGTCTTCTTTATTTTTATTGTCTCCAACGTCGGCGGCGCACTCACCCCAGTCGGCGATCCACCACTTTTCCTCGGCTACCTCAAAGGCGTACCGTTCTTCTGGCTCATTGAACAGGTTTTGGTCCAGTGGCTCGTCACTGTCGGCCTGATCCTCGCTGCCTTCTATTTCTTTGATCGCAACTCCTTCAAGAAAATGCCCGCCAAACTTCAGAAGGAAGTTGCCGAACCCGACACCTGGAGCTTCGACGGCATGATCAATATTCTCTTTCTGTTGGTTATCATCGGTGCCGTATTCATAACCGACAAATTCTTCCTCCGTGAAATCGTCATGATCGGTGCCGCCACCGCCTCGTATTTCCTTACGCCCAAGACCGTCCACGAACAAAACGCCTTCAGCTTCGGCCCGATCAAGGAAGTCGCTTTTCTCTTCGTGGGTATCTTCGCCACCATGATGCCCGCACTCGGCTACATCGACAAACACGGCGACGAATTCCACGTCAAACGCCCACTCCAATACTACTTCGCCTCGGGCAGCCTTTCGTCCGTGCTCGACAACGCTCCGACCTACGCAACCTTCCTCCGCCTCGCCGAAGCCACCGCGCAAAAAGAACGCCCCGCCGACTTTCCCGCCAATCCCGCCACGGAAGCCGAGGTCGTGCATGTCCTTCTCAACCATCCCGCCGACCGCCTGCTCGTGATCGCGGTCAGTCTCGGTGCGGTGTTTTTTGGCGCTATGACCTATATCGGTAACGGACCGAACTTCATGGTCAAATCCATCGCCGAATCCGCCGGAGTGAAAGTGCCGTCCTTCTTCGGTTACATTTTCAAATACAGCTTGCCGATTCTGCTCCCGATCCTGATCGCCAGCGGCTGGTTCTTCCTGCGCTAACAGCCAGTTTGCAACACCCAAGATTCGATCTCAGCCCCGTCCTCACGACGGGGCTTTTTATTGCCAGCGAATCTTCACTGTAACTTAAACGGTTTCCGGAGCAGACGCGTGTACAGCTCGTCGAACGTCGTGCCCGTATGTTGATCGACAATATTATCGCCCGTACGAATCGTTTTCGTAGGAAGAAAATTATTTATCACGAGGCAGTAGTCGCGGTTAACCATGATGCCGAGCAACTCGCCGGTTTTGCTCAGGACAAGATCGCCTTCGGATGTCGAAAAGTCGCCAAATAAACGCCTCATTAACCGGTTGTCCATACGCACATAACTCGATTCATCGGGATCGAGCTTGAAGGAAACTTCGCCATAACCCTTGCCGCCATTGCTGATCAACACGGCCTCGGGAAACTTAAACGGATCGAGCGCTGTCTGGTAAACCTTAACGCCGAGCGCCTTCACCTGAGCCGAATCAACCGGTATCGC
>JAYTWC010000368.1:0-5309 GCA_043743635.1 Verrucomicrobiota bacterium
TTTTCTAGTTCGGCCAGGGTGATTTTTACGCGGGCGGGAGTGCTTTTGCCCACGATCTTGGGCCATGAGGGGCGATTCTCGGTGATTTGCCAGACGCCGCCGAGCTCGATGAGCAGGGCGTCGCGCTCGGTCCGCACGGTTGCGCGGGCTTTGGCAATATCGGGAGAGGCTGGCATGGATTCCGTTGTAGTGGAGAGTTTGAAAATCAAAACTCTAAATTTTCCGTGTGCTTTAGTCCTGTCTTGGGCAACTTGGTTTCGTGAATCGTTTTCGTACCGTACTTTTTGATCTGGATGGCACGCTCCTCGACCATTTTGGCGCGATCCATGCCAGCCATGCCTATACGTTGAAACAGCTCGGCTTGCCGGCACCGACGATGGCGCAGGTGCATCGGGCGGTGGGCGGTGGTTTTGAGGTGGCGGTGAGGCGGATGCTCGGGCCAGCAAACGAGCACCTGTTGCCGCGCGCGCTAGAAATTTATCGCGAAGCGTGGGCGAGGAATATGTTGAATGGTGTCGCGCTTCTTCCCGGCGCGCGCGGGTTGTTGGAGGCGTTGAAGGCGGGCGGTGTGAAGTGCGGTGTTTTCACGAATAAACACGGTCCGTCGGCGCGCGCGGTGTGCGAACATTTAGGGGTGATGCCGCTGCTCGATGGTGTTTTTGGCGCGTTTGATACACCTTGGCTCAAGCCGGATCCGGAGTTTGCGGTGCATGCGTTGAGCGAACTGGACGCCGTCGCCAATACGACGTGTTTGATTGGTGATTCGCCGTACGATGTCGAAGCGGCGCGCAATGGCGGTTTTGTTTGTTTCTGTGTGACGACCGGCACGCACGATGAGGCGCAGCTTCGGGCGGCGGGTGCGGCGGGCGTTTACGATGATTTGATCGCGTTGAGCAAAGCGGAATTTGGGATCGAGTTGCCGGCGGAATCGTGAGCAAAACTGGTGCGGCGCGATTGCGGTGGGCGGATCGTTGAGGCCTGCGTTGCAGGCTTGCGCCGGTGCGTGGATACTTCGAACATCACGGCATGCGTTGGTTTAAGCCGCTTTATTCTGCTGCCGAAACTTTGATCGATCGCATCCTTTGTGTCTTGGGAGCGGTTTTGGCGTCGCAGGGACCGGAGTTCATGCAGCAATATTTGCAACGTCTCGGTGGACATCTCGATGAAGCACGTCGTCAGTTTGCGCAATTTCAGGCGATTGCGCAGCAGCTGGGGAAAAACGTTCACGAACTCGCTGCGCAATATACCGCCAGCATTGACCCGGCCGTCGCAGGCATGGGCAAACTCGTCAACGACACGGAGGCGCGGATGAACACGCTGGCCTCGGCCGAGGTGGCGATACGCGAGGCGTCTTTATGGGAGCGGCCGTTTGTATTTCTGCGGCATCTCGACGCGGAGATCGCGAGTGGTACGGCGAATGTTTTTAAACCCGCAGTGCCGACGACGATTGAGGGTGCGTTCTATGCGCTCGTCGGCGTGATCGTGATTTTAGTGGTTTATCACGGTGTGCTCGCGCCTTTGGCTCGCCGGATTTGCGGCGGAGCGGGCGCGAAAAAGCCGGTGGCCAAAGTGGCCTGATTTCGAAACCGGCGCAGCCTTGCAACTGATCAGCCGGTGACCAAGAGATCCGAAAACTCCGAGTGCCGCTCAATGAAGCGCGCGATGTAGGAGCACTGCGGGACAACTTTGAGCTTTTCACTGCGCGCCCAAGCGAGTGCGGCGCGGGTCAGTTGTTCGGCCAGGCCATGTCCACGGAGTTCGGGTGGAACATAGGTGTGGACGAAAGTGACTCGTCCACCGGCGCGCACGTACTCGATTAGAGCTGTGGAATCACCGGTGCCAAGTTCGAAGCGGCTGGAGGCGGTTTCGTTGCGTATGGCTTCAGGGGTAATTGTCATGGCGCCAAATTTGTATGCTGTTTTCAATCGCGCAAGTGCTGACGTTACTTTGTGCGGATTTTGTCACTCCCTCAGCAGCTTGTCGTCTCGTCTTGACGCCTCCAGCGGGACGGCGCTTTTTGGGAAAACACTTTTTTCGCCATGTCCTCCTCCAAACCACGCAAAGTTGCTCTTCTCACTGCCGGCGGTCTCGCCCCTTGTCTCAGCTCCGCCGTTGGCGGTCTGATCGAACGCTACACCGAAATCGCGCCCGACATCGAAATCATCGCTTATCGCGGTGGCTATAAAGGCTTGCTTCTTGGCGACAGTTACAAGGTGACGCCCGAGGTGCGCGCCAACGCCCATATTCTGCACCGCCACGGCGGCAGCCCGATTGGCAACAGCCGAGTGAAACTCACCAACGTGAAAGACTGTCTCAAGCGCGGTCTCGTGAAGGAAGGTCAGGATCCGCAAAAAGTCGCGGCCGATCAGCTCGTGAAAGACGGCGTGGAGATCCTTCACACGATTGGCGGCGACGACACGAACACGGCTGCGGCGGACCTAGCGGCATTCCTTGCAAAGAATAACTACGCGCTATCGGTCATAGGTCTCCCGAAGACGATCGACAACGACGTTTTCCCCATCCGCCAGTCACTCGGTGCTTGGACCGCCGCCGAACAAGGCGCTCGGTATTTCCAAAACGTCGTCGCCGAGCACGGTGCGAATCCGCGCATGCTCATCATCCACGAAGTGATGGGCCGCAGTTGCGGCTGGCTCACGGCAGCAACGGCTGTTGAATACCGTAAACTACTCGACCGTCAGGAGTACGTTCCGGGGCTCGGCCTGTCGCGCGAGAAGCTGGAAGTGCACGGCGTCTTCATTCCTGAAATGGCGGTCGATATCGCCACCGAAGCGGCTCGGTTGAAGGGCGTCATGGATCGCAATGGTAACGTTAACATCTTCATCTCCGAGGGCGCTGGCGTCGAAAGCATTGTCGCCGAAATGCAGGCGAAGGGCCAGGAAGTGCCGCGTGATGCGTTTGGCCATGTCAAACTCGACGCCGTTAATCCTGGTAAATGGTTTGGTGAGCAGTTCGCCAAGATGCTCGGTGCGGAAAAGACGCTGGTGCAGAAGAGTGGTTATTTTGCCCGTGCTGCTGCAGCGAATATTGACGATCTGCGCCTGATCAAGAGCTGCACGGATCTCGCGGTTGAATGTGCATTGCGTCGCGAGAGCGGCGTGATCGGTCACGACGAGGATCGGGGTAACGTTCTTCGCGCGATTGAATTCCCCCGCATCAAGGGCGGCAAGCCGTTCAATGTTGATTTGCCATGGTTCGGCACGCTGCTTGGCGCGATTGGCCAGACAAAAGGCGCCAAGGCGGCGGCTGCACATTGATGTAGTTCAAGCGGCGTAATTTCCACGAAGGCGCGGTGCGTGCACCGCGCCTTTTGTTTTTTGGGCGCGGTCGGCTTACGGGAACCCCTATCGCTCCGTTATGAACGGATTGAAGGGCAGCTGGGCGGTGAGGCGGGCGCGTTCCTTGGAGGAAATGCGTTGCTCAATAGCGCTAAGGGTTGGTTCCAGCTCGGCGTCGGTTACGAGATGGCATTCAGCGTAGTTGAGCAACTGGCTCCAGCGGTCGCGCAGACGGGTTTCGGCGATCTGGCCGTGTTCGTCGGCAGCGGCCTGAAACATGCTGGTTAGTGTTTCAAGGCTGGGCTGGCGGTATTCGATGAATTCGGTGAGGATGGCCTCGATGGTGGCGAGGGCGTTCTTTGGTGTGGTGCGGGCGAGTGTTTCGGTACGGGCCACGCAGGACCATTGTTCGAGGATAGGCAGACGAACGCGCGCGAACTGGGTGCCCAGGACGGAGGCCGCGTGCTCGGAACTTGAGCGGTTGAGTTTTTCGATTTCAGAATCGAGTGTGATGCTGGAGCCATGCAGGGTTTTGATGGCCCAGTTTGCCTCTTCGGAATGGGTGGCGAGATTTTTGCTGATGTCGCCGGCGATGATGTTGCGTGCGTTTTTTAGGTCGCGCAGGAACCCCATCAATCTATCTGCGATGATTGAATGGCCGCGCCTCCAGTGTTCGTGAAAACGGGAGGCGCGCAGTCCCTGGCGATAGAGCGGGTCGATCTGTTCCATGTGCTGGAGGAGCATCGCGCGCAGCGGGCCCTGCAGTCGTTCTCGGGCGGTGCCTACGCGAGCGAGCATCCCGTCGATCATCGCGATCTGTTTTTGGATGTAGGCGATGGCTGCGGTAAATTCTTCGCGCTGCTTTTTGGAAACTAGAAAGCTGATTTTAGGGTGGTGGGCGCGTACCTCGTCTTCGCGGGCGCGGGCGTCGTTGCGGGCATCTTCGAGCACGGCGCGGGCGGTTGAGAGGTTGGCTTCATCGCGCAGTATTTCCTTGATCGTGTCGGAGAGTTCCGCGAACGAGGTTTGGGCAGGCGAGAGGTTGGTAACAGGAAGACTCACAAAGGGTTCAGGACGGCAGGTTATTCCAGAAGCGCGTTACCCCGGGTGGGGCGGTGGCAGCGTAGGCTGGGCGACGAAGGTTCACGGCCTTAATATCGACCCAAATGAGCAAAAGTTAAACGGATGTAAAAAATACGTTATTTACAATTACTTGATTCAGGGCGTGAGGTTTGGCGTGGTGTTTCAGTGAATGACCGGGTTGGACCAGGACGGTCAGGGTGTGGTGGGTGTAACTCGGTTTCCTTGGTGGGTTTCCGAGGGTAAACGGGGTGATGCCGATCTCAGATCATACGGTATTCCAATATTTATACACTCACTAAATCCTGTGGCGGCGAGGTTTGGGTTGCGTGTGTTTGGGCTGTCTTTGGCTGGTAACGGCCACGGAAACGCGCGGAAGGGCTCAGGATTTTGCATATCTGGATTTTCTTTGCATGGTTTCACGTGTTTTATGAAAACCACGTTTCTCACGTTATTCTTCGCGGTCCTCGCACTTCCTATGTCTGCTAATTCTGAAATTAAAACTGAAACACTTGTGCTGGGTGGCGGCTGTTTCTGGTGTCTTGACGCCACGTATCGGCTCATGCCTGGAGTTAAGAATGTGGTAAGTGGTTATGCCGGTGGCGACGTGGCGCATCCTTCGTATCGGCAGGTTTGTTCTGGGTCGACCGGGCACGCCGAGGTGGTGAAGATCGATTACGATCCGGCGGAGGTGACGCTGGAGAAATTGCTGGAGTTTTTCTGGACCATTCATGATCCGACATCGCTAAACGCGCAGGGCGCTGATCATGGCACGCAGTATCGCTCGGTTATTTTATATGCGAACGATGCGCAAAAGACGGCGGCCGAAAAATCAAAGGCCGAGGCGCAGAAAAAGTTTTCGGACGTGATCGTGACGGAGATCGTGCCGTTGAAGGAGTTCTTTGCGGCCGAGGATTATCATCAGGACTATTT
>JAYTWC010000369.1:0-7727 GCA_043743635.1 Verrucomicrobiota bacterium
CACTGCCACCCTCACGCCCTTCCTGCCCGATCCGGCCAAGGCGACCGGTGCCGCCGTCATCGTTGCCCCTGGCGGTGGTTTTCGCTGGCTGTCGATGAACAACGAAGGTTGGAAAGTCGCGAAGGCGCTGGCCGACCGCGGCATCGCCGCCTTTGTTCTCAAATACCGACTGCAACCCACGCCCGAATCCCTCGATGGTTTGAAGGAGTCGATGAATCGGACCTTCGCCGCCGTAACTCCAGCGCCGACTCCGACGCCGGGTGCTCAGGCCGTCGCCGAGACGCCAAAACCGCCGCGCCAGGACCTCTCTAACCAGCTCACAGATGCCGAAGCTGCCTACGCTCTGATAGTGAAGAACGCCAAGGAATGGGGTGTCGATACCACGCGGTTAGGCATGATCGGTTTCTCGGCGGGTGCGGGTCTGACCATGCATTGCACGCTCCACTCAGAAAAGATGCACCTAGCGTTCATTGGCCCGATCTACGGTGGCATGGGCCCGGTCGAAGTGCCCAAGGATGCGCCGCCGATGTTCGCGGTCATCGCCTCCGATGATTTCCTCTTTAAAGGTCAGTTCGGCGTGATCAAATCCTGGTTCGAGGCGGGCCGACCCGTTGAGTTTCACCTCTACCAAAACGGCGGCCACGGTTTCGGCCTGGGCTACCCAGGAAAAACCTCTAACGGCTGGTTTCCCGTCTTCATCCACTGGCTCGATGTGAACGGCTTCCTCGTAGCCAAGGCGGACAAGTAGACTCGCCCGTCCGCTTTCCTCTCAATCGTGCTTCGCATTCGTATCGTTTTCGCCGTCCTAGCGCTCATCAACGGCTTCGCGCGGGCTGATGACTCCGTCGGCATCTCATTGCCAGTCGACGGTGGCCGGCTCACGGTTCAGCCGCTGTTGGACAACGCGGTGCGCGTGCGTTTTACCCGTGGCGAAGCGACTGAAACGCCGAGTCTGATCCTGTCGGAGAAGGTCGCTAGGCCCGCGTGTCACGTGCGCGAATTGACCACGAGGATCTCGCTCGAGTTGGCGCAACTTCATGCAGCCGTCGATCGTGCGACGGGAGCGATCACGTTTACCGACTCCGCCGGCCGGGTGTTCTTGCGCGAGTTGCTGGGCACGCGCCGGGTCGAGGCCGCCACGGTTCAGGGCGAGCCTACTTGGGCCGTCGCTCAACGTTTTGATTCGCCGCCCGAGGAACGCCTGTTCGGCCTGGGGCAGTTTCAGGACGGCTTTCTCAATGTCCGCGACCTGCCGCGCCGCCTCACGCAGGTGAACACGCAGATTGCTATTCCGTTCATTGTTTCTAGTCGTGGGTTCGGTCTGCTGTGGCACAACTATGGACTCACCGAATTTAACGCGGCCGACGAGCGTATTGCTCTTGCCGCCGAGGCTGCGGCCGGTGCATCGACCGCAGTCGATGTCACCACGACCGAAGGCACGCGCCATGAAGTGCGCCGCGAAAGCATTTTTATCGGTCGCTTTACGGTCGATCGCGCGGGGCGGCACGCGTTTTTTCTCGATGTCGGCCAGAAGATGGCGCGGCGCTGGCACGTCGAAATTGACGGTCGCACGGTTGTTGACTTCGAAAACATTTGGCTACCGCCAACAACGAGCTGGTTCACCGAACTGACCGCCGGTGAGCACACCGTGCGCGTGGCTGGCGTGAGGGAAGACCGGCCGGTGCTGAGCTTCCGTGCGTCGCGCGAGGTCACGGAGTTTCGTTCACCGGTCGCCGATGCGATCGACTACGTTTTGATCGCTGGCGAGGGCGACCAGATCACCGCCGCTTACCGACAACTTACAGGCCCGGTGCCGATGATGCCGCGCTGGGCGCTTGGCTACATCCACTGCCGCGAGCGTTACAAATCTCAGACCGAGTTGCTCGAAAATGCCGCCGAATTTCGTGCGCGCGAGCTGCCGATGGACGTCATCGTCCAGGACTGGCAGTATTGGGGCCGGCACGGCTGGAACGCCATGCGTTTTGACGAGGCCGACTATCCGGACCCGGCGGCGATGGTCCGCACGCTGCACGATCAGCACACGCGTCTGATGCTTTCGGTGTGGTCCAAGATCGATCCGAAGTCCGAGGTGGGGCGAGAGTTCGTTGCCCGTGATCTTTACATTCCCGGTACGCAGTGGGTAGACTTTTTCAACCCGGCGGCGGCTGCATTCTATTGGGAAAACGTCCGCACGCGCCTCCTGCCGCTCGGCATTGACGCGTGGTGGCTTGACGCCACCGAACCGGAAAACGACGACCTGCTCGGCCGCCGCACGCACGCCGGGGTTGGCGAACGAATGCGCGACATTTATTCGCTGTTCGTCAGCCGCACGGTGTACGAGGGTTTGCGTCGTGACGCGCCCGACCGACGCGCCGTCATCCTCACGCGCAGCGCGTTTCCCGGTCAGCAACGGTTCGCCTCCGCCACCTGGTCTGGTGACATCGGCAACAGTTGGGCGACGCTACGTCGCCAGGTCTCCGCGGGCCTCGATTACGTCGTCACTGGCCTGCCGTGGTGGACAACCGACACGGGCGGTTTCTTCCGTCCCGGTCCCGGCCAATATGCCGATGCGGACTATCGAGAGCGTTTCCTGCGCTGGTTGCAGTTCTCGGCCTTCACGCCGTTGATGCGCGTCCACGGATACCAGACCGACACCGAACCATGGCGCTACGGCAAAATATTCGAGTTGGAAACCCGCCGTTGGCTTGAACTTCGCTACCAGTTGTTACCCTACATTTACAGCGAGACTGCCCGCGTGAGCTTCGCCGGTTCGACGTTGATGCGTCCGTTCGTGCTCGATTTCCCGGGCGATGTTCAGGCGCTCGACCAAAATGCCGAGTTTATGTTCGGTCGCGCGTTGCTGGTGGCACCGGTGTTGAAACCCAGCGTGAAAGAGTGGCCGGTGTACCTACCGGAAACTTCTGGCGGATGGTTCGATTTTTGGACCGGTGAGCACCTGGCGGGCGGCCGCACCGTCTCGACCGCCGCCCCGCTGGAACGCGTCCCGCTCTACGTCCGCGCTGGCTCGATTGTGCCGATGGGTCCGGCGTTGCAGTACGCGACCGAAAACTCCGACGCGCCCTACGAGATTCGCATTTATCCCGGAGCGAACGCGAAGTTCACGATTTACGAGGACGACAACGAAACCTACGCCTACGAGAAGGGCCAACGTTCCACCTATGATCTAGTTTTGGACGATGCCGCGAAGACCCTGCACATCGGCGCCCGTCAAGGTTCGTTCCCTGGTATGATCCCAAAGCGCGAGTTGAAAATTGTCGTGGTCGGTCAAGCCGCCGGTTCGATGCGAACGATTGTCTACGCGGGATTGCCCATCGAACTCCACTTGGCTCGCTGATTTTCCTCCATGGACTATTGTCGGATCGAAAACCTCTCTCACATCATGAAATCTACACGAATCGCCTTCGCATTGTCAGGATTGGGTCTGTTGACTGTTTCGACCTGTCTGGCGCAAATTCCAAGCTCCGCTACGCCAACGGTGATCGTCAGCAAAATTAACGAACCGGTTGCAGTGGGTAAATTTGAGCCGGCATGGGATTCGTTGAAACAGTATCGTGTGCCCGAATGGTTTCGCGACGCGAAGTTTGGCATCTGGGCGCACTGGGGCCCGCAATGCCAGCCCGAGCGCGGCGACTGGTATGCGCGGGATATTTACAGCCAGGACAGCGCTCGATACCAGTATCACGTCGACAAATACGGGCACCCGTCTAAGGCCGGGTTCAAGGATGTCATTCACCAGTGGAAGGCGGAGAAGTGGGACCCGGAAAAGTTGCTTGCGCTCTACAAACGTGCTGGCGCGAAATACTTCTTCGCGCTCGCCAACCACCACGATAATTTCGACAACTACAACAGCAAGTATCAGCCGTGGAACTCAGTGAACCTCGGCCCGCAAAAGGACCTGATCGGCGGCTGGGAAAAAGCGGCGCGCAAACAGGGACTTAAGTTCGGCGTCAGTGTTCATGCAGCGCATGCGTGGAGTTGGTATGAGACAGCTCAAGGCGCGGATGAGTCGGGACCGCTCGCGGGTGTGCCTTACGACGGCAAACTCACCAAGGCCGAAGGCAAAGGCACCTGGTGGGAAGGTTACGATCCGCAGGATCTCTATGAGCAGCGGCATGTGCCAGCACCGGGTTTCGCTGATTTGAACAGCATCCACCGGCGCTGGAATTGGGACAAAGGGCTGACTTTACCCGATCAAGCTTATTGCGACAAATTTTACAATCGCACCGTCGATCTCATCAATAAATACCATCCCGATCTCATCTACTTCGACGATACCGCGCTGCCGCTCTGGCCGGTGAGCGACGCCGGTCTGAAGATCGCCGCGCATTTCTACAATCGCAACAATCAGTGGCACGGCGCTGTGGACGATGGCGTATTGTTCGGTAAAATCCTCGATACTGAACAGCGCCAGTGCATGGCCTGGGACATTGAACGCGGCAGCAGCAATGAGATCGAGCCGCACCCATGGCAAACCGACACGTGCATCGGCAGCTGGCATTATGACCAAATGATTCTCGACCGCCATGGCTACAAGACGGCAAAAACGGTAGTCCATACCTTGATCGATGTCGTGAGCAAAAACGGTAATCTCCTCCTGAGCGTTCCGCTGAAAGGGGACGGTTCGCTCGATGGCGACGAGCTTGCGGTTGTCGAAGGAATCGCCGGCTGGATGCAAATTAACCAAGAGGCGATTCATGGCACGCGTCCTTGGAAAGTGTTCGGTGAAGGTCCGCAGATGGCCAGCGCGGCGCCGCTCAGCGCCCAGGGCTTCAACGAGGGGAAGGGGCGATCTTTCGGCGCCGAAGATGTGCGGTTCACCACCAAGAACGGGACGCTCTACGCCATCGTGATGGGCGTGCCGACGGCGGCGGTGGAAATCAAATCGCTGGGCACCGACGCGGAGCTGCTCGGGCAGCCGATTGCCGATGTCACGCTGCTCGGAAGCAGCGAGAAACTCAAATGGTCGCAGGTCGCCGGCGTTTTGCGCATCGAGACGCCGCAGGTCACACCCAATGACATTGCTCTCGTCTTCAAGATCACACCACGCTCCTGATACTTTGGCCGTTCGCCATCAAACCTGAACTAACATGAATCTACAAAAATCATGCCTTAGCTGGTTGGCTATGGTTTTGGTGGCAGCCACCGCTCTCTTCGCCGACGGACCGAGCGCGCCTGTGATCGCCCGCAATACCTGGATGCCGGACAACGGCAATGGCACGTACACCAATCCGCTCTTTTACGACGAATTCTCCGATCCGGACATGATTCGTGTTGGCGACGATTTTTATCTGGCTGGAACCACGATGCACGCCATGCCGAGCTTGGTCGTTCTACATTCGAAGGATTTGGTGAACTGGGGATTTCTCAGCTACGCGGTGGATCGGCTCGACTTCGGTCCCGCTTACCGGCTCGAAGACGGCAAAGATATTTACGGGCAGGGCATCTGGGCACCGTGCATTCGTTACAACAACGGCACTTTCTACCTGTTCACGAATGTTAATGGCCGAAAAACCCAGCTCTTTCGCGCGACCAATCCCGCCGGACCGTGGACGCATTCGGAGTTGGGCTGTTCGCTTCATGATTTGTCAGTGCTGTTCGACGATGATGGAAAAGTTTATGCCGTTTGGAGTTACGGCGAGGTTATGTTCGCACAACTCAAGCCCGACCTCAGCGACATCATTCCCGAGACGAAACGCGTACTGATCCCAGCCGCAGGCAATGCCATGGGCGAAGGTCATCACTTCTACAAAATCAACGGCAAGTACTATATCGTCAGCGCTGACTACGGTCCGGTTGGTCGGATGCAATGCGCCCGCGCTGATCAGCCGGAAGGCCCTTACGAAACGACGGTCATCAGTGCTCGCGAAACCATGGGCACTCAGCGCGGGTGGTGGTGCAACGACATGGGCCAGCGCACGCCCGTTCCTGGATCTGGCGTTAAGTTCGATATTATTAAACCTGGCGACAATGAGTTCGGCGCCGTGCCACTTCATCAGGGCGGAATCGTCGATCTGCCCAACGGCGACTGGTGGGGTTTTTCCATGATGGATTTCAAGTCGGTCGGCCGCACGACGTTTCTCTCTCCCGTGACCTGGCAGGACGGCTGGCCTTACTTTGGCCTGCCGGGAAATCTCGGACGCTCGCCGCGCACGTGGATAAAACCAGCAGTGAGTGCTAAAGTTTCACCAACTCCCACGTATCAACGCAGTGACGATTTCTCTGGCTCGAAACTGCTGCCGGTCTGGCAGTGGAATCATGTGCCGGTCGATACCCAATGGTCTCTCACGGAAAAACCGGGCGTGTTGCGTTTGCATACGTTACCGGCCGAACATTTTTTGAGGGCAAGGAATTCGCTCACGCAACGCGTCATCGGACCGGAATCGTCCGCCACCGTTGTGCTCGACGGCACTGGACTACACGCTGGGGACGTTGCAGGACTCGGCCTCCTTAATATCCCTTGCGCCTGGATCGGTATCGTCCGCACGGAGAGTGGCAGCGTGTTGCGCTGGTATGATCAGGCTTCGGACAAAACCATCGATCAGCTGCTGGCTTCGTCACGGGTGAGTCTGCGTGTGACCGGCAATTATGACAACGATCTCGCCTATTTCAGTTACAGTTTCGACGGGCAAACTTTCACGTCGCTGGGCGAGGGGATTCGGCTGCCCTTTCAGCTTAAAACCTTTCAAGGGGTTCGGTACGCGCTGTTCGCTTTTAACACGGTGGGCCGTGAGGGTGGTTTCGCTGATTTCGCCAACTTTTGGGTTGATGAACCTCTGGCCGACCGCTCGAAAAACCTACCGCTAGGAAAGGTCATCACACTCACGAACGTAGGAAACAACCATATTGCGTGGGCCAACTCCCGCGGGATTCTGCACTCGGTTCGACCTGGCTCAAAAGAAGCTAATGGTTCGGCCGCACGCTTCCGTGTCCATGATCGCGGCCAGGGACGAATCGCGTTGGAAGCGATGGATGGCAGCGGCTTTGTGACCGTTGTAGGAATCGGCCTCTCGGCGGATGTTCGCGTTATTAAACAAGAGTCCGAGGGAAGTCTTTTCCAATGGCAGGACATGCTGCGCTGCCAGTGCATGCTCTTGTCGTTAAAAACCCATCGCTACGTGGGACTCGATCCAGCCACGGGCGAACCCTATTCCGCCGACTCACCAGGCACGCGTCCCGACCGCAAGGACGGCACGGTGTTTAACTGGACGGAAATTCCCTCTTCTTTGCCGAAACTTTAAACATTCCTAGTATATGAAAATCCAAGCTGCTTCTGCGGCGCTTTGTGTCGCCTGTTGTTTCGCCCTTTCCTCTGTTACAAGTTTGGCCACGCCAGCCAAACTCGAGATCGACCTCGGTCATCCCGGCCATGCGATTCCTGCGAGCTTCTACGGTCTGATGACCGAAGAGATCAACTATAGCTACGATGGCGGGCTCTTCGCTGAGCTCATTCGCAATCGCACTTTTCAAGATCCGTCTCCCGGCCTGACTGGCCGCGATCCGAAGCCGCCGATCGGCGCCGTTCCGGCACATTGGTCGGTCATTGGTTCGGCTCAGGCTGGCACTAACCAGATCAATCCCGTCAACGCCGCGCTGCCTATCAATCTCCGTCTAACGCTCTCCGGCGGCACCGGTGGCATCGCCAACAACGGCTACTGGGGCATCCCGGTGAAACCGGCCACGAAGTACACCGCGACCTTTTACGCGCG
>JAYTWC010000370.1:0-1955 GCA_043743635.1 Verrucomicrobiota bacterium
TGACCACCGCAATCTTCTTCGGGCAGCAATCCTGGAGGTGCATAGGGATTGGTTGCATCGAAAATAAGCAGTCGGCCTAAAATCGGGTGGTCTATGACGGCGGGCGTGACCACCGTGTCGTCGACTTTGATGGCTAGGATCGCGTGATTAAATTGGGTGGGAGACGGCCAGTCTGGCGCGACATAGCGTCCGCTGCCGGAATTTACGATCAGAGGAAAGGACTCGATTCCTTGGGTCGCCAGCAGGGCGCGGAGGAAGGATGCTTTGTCCTTGCAGTCGCCGTAATTGGTTCGAAGCACTTTGTCGGCGTCGCGGGGAATGTATCCACCGGCGTGCGCCAAATTCAAATCGATGGAAATATAATTAACTTTTTGGGCCTGGCGACAGAGTGGGTAAATACGTTTCCACAACGTGGTAGCGCCAGCGACGAGGGAATCGGCTTTGGCCTTGATTGCGGCGCTGGGTGCTGACGAGGCATCGTATTTGTCGGTGTAGAAATTCGAGATGTCAGCCCAGCTGGTGAAAGGCACGCGAATGGTTTTGGTGGAAGGGAGGATATTGATGCCGAGCCATGCCTTGGTAGGTGGACTGAGTGGTTCGTTTTTTATCGCTGGAAGACTGTGCAGTTCCCACGTGGTTTGATTTCCCTTAATGATGGGTTCAACCGGTGCGTGATTGAAGGTGCGGCCTTCAATTTTCCAACCAGGAAGCAGGTTGTAGGTGATGGCAGAATATTCGACGGGCAGGGATGATTGGAAATACCAAGAGTTGTTCGTGAACACCGATTTTTCCTCGACGATGGCTTCGTAGGCGAAAATGCAACCGGCCTCCGCGTCGTCTTCGGCGATGATCTGCAGGAGGCGATTTTCGCTGTAGAGTTCTGTGTTCTCTTGAAAGGCGGTTTCAACCGTTTCCTTTTTGCCGAAGGCGATGACGTCGCCATTTGGTTTTATGATCCACGCTTGGAAGGATTTTACTTTGTCGGAGCCCTTGTCGAAGGGAACAAGAGCCTTGGCGTTTTCCTTACCGTCTTTGGTTAGGATACGGAACACCATGCGAGTGCGTTCGGTAAAAAAGTCCGCCGTCTCCGCTTTTATGGAGCATTCATCGAGCAGGACGGCTGCCTTGGCCTTGCCGTAGTCGATGGAAGCAGGTTTGGCAGCCACAGCTGGCACCCAGTCCGGCGCGGTCGGTTTGGCCTGTAAGCTTGCGATGGTTATTGAAAGCGCGAGAAGGAGGAAAACGGCACGGGTTGTGGAGGTCATTGTTGCTTGTCCGCCGATTCGGCTGCCGGGGTTGTGGCCGAGGTGACCGTGGGTTGGGGCGGCGTTACCGGTGTGGATTGTATCGGAACGGGCGGATCGCGGCGTTTGAGTGTGATTGTGTGGTTATCGCGTTTGTTGATGCCTTGAAAGGCAGTGACCAAGGCGGGGTAGAAGGTTTTGCTGATCGCGACGCAGGTTCGGCGGTAGGTGCGTACGCAGACAAGTACACGGGCTTTGTCTACGATGGAAAGTTGGTTTTCATAACGGCCGAGTTCGCCCAGATCGAGTGGGCCGGGGGCACTGGGTTGCTCAAATTTGAAACCGTCGGGGATAGCGATGTGAACTTCATCTTTTTCAATAAGACGGTAGTGAAATAATATGTCCGTACGTCGGGTGGCGTTTTCGAAGAGAGGCGGTTTTCCTTTCTGAAAAACAGCTGGCTGGAAGAACAGCCGTGACCCGGTGAGATCGGCATAATTAGGGATACGGAGATGATAGGTGACGCGCAAAGGTGTGATCGGGTCCTCGATGTTTTCCACGTTGATTGCGCTCAGCTCTGCCATGCTTTGGTATTGCTGAATGGATTGCCTCACCTGCTCTTCGCGCTTGGCCGGAGTGTCTGAGAACATGGATTGTTTGCATTCGGCATCCCACTGTCCGGAGTAAGTTTCTTCGACTTCGCCTTCAAGG
>JAYTWC010000371.1:0-2137 GCA_043743635.1 Verrucomicrobiota bacterium
ACGGCCGGGCCGCTGATGACGGCGCCGAAGTCGCGCCAGCGCTTTCGCCACGGGGACGAGCCCATGTATTCGCGGGCGATGTTGTGGCCGCCAATGATAGCGGTATGCTGGTCGAAGATGGCGATTTTGCGGTGGTTGCGAAGGTTAGCTGTGCTGCGAAAGGCGATATGAATGACCGGTAGGAAACGGGCGACCTCGCCGCCTGCGTCGCGGATCGGTTGCACGAAACGGCGGCTGGTGAAAGCCGAACCAACCGCATCGACTAAGAGGCGCACCTTGACGCCTTCGCGGGCACGGGCGGCGAGGAGCTTGACGATCTTTCGGCCGGTTTCGTCGCGGCCGAGAATGAAGGTCGTGATGGAGATGGAGTGTTTGGCGGCGCGGATTTGTTGAGTGAGCGTGGCGTACATCTCTTCGCCGGTGGCAACGAGGTGCACGTGGTTGCCGCCGGTAGGTGGGTAGGCGCCGCTGGCGTTGATGGTTTGGACCGTGGGTTGTAATGGGGCGGCGAGATCAATGGGGGCCGTGCTGTCGCTGAGAATGGGGGTGAGGCGGGATTTGCGCGCGATGAGGCGTTTGAGTTTGCGGCCGCCGAAAAGCAGGTAGAGCGGAACGCCGACGTACGGGATAAGGATGATGACGAGCAACCAAGCGAAGGTATTGCCCGGTTGGCGTTTCTCGGCGAGCAGGCGTGCGACGAGGAAGAAAGCCAGCAAGAAGCCTCCGATCGTGAGGAGGTGAGGCAGGACCGGATGGTCTACAAGATAGCGCAGGAAATCCATGCCGAGGAGCCGCATCGTGCGGATATGGATGGATTTGGCAAGCCAGAGGGGAGTCGGATGTGCATTGGGCTTGGTGTTGAGGCGTGCGGCAAAGAAATTAAAGACAGAACGCTGCAAAAAAGCCTTGATCTCACCGCTCCGACTCGCGAATTTGCGCGTTCCTTTTTGGTAGGTTACTCAAGTGGCCAACGAGGGCGGACTGTAAATCCGCCGGCTTACGCCTTCGATGGTTCGAATCCATCACCTACCACCATTTTCGCCCAGCGAAGAGGAAGAATAAAGGCCACTTATCAAGCTCCAAGGGGCGGGAGGTGTATTGTGAGGGATGAGAACCTTGGTTCGACGGAGCGAAGCGGAGAAGGAGCGCGCGCAGCGCGAGTGCGAAGCACCTGGCCGCTGCGGCCAGTCAATCCATCACCTACCACCATTTTCGCCCAGCGAAGGGGAAGAATAAAGGCCACTTATCAAGCTCCAAGGGGCGGGAGGTGTCTTGTGACCGAGTGCTTCTTGGTTGGAGGCGCGGTGCCCTCACTGCTCATGGCCGACGAGGGCGTCGGCCCTCCATCGGTCGGCCCAAACGTGAGATAAATTCTTCTTACCGGCTTCCGGCAAACTTCGGAATGATTCTATTCACAAAGTTTGAGTCGCGCTCAGGTTGATTCTTGGCGCTGGGATTTCTTTAACGTTTCGCTGAGTGCTTGGGCGAGTGATGTGGTCGTGAAGGGCTTGATCAGGAGTTTATGGATGCCGTGCAATTTGACCGTGTCTTCGGTCAATTCAGCGGCAAAACCGGTCGTCAAGATGATCGGCAGGTCGGCGCGAATTTTGCGTGCTTCAATGGCGAGGCTGATGCCGGTTGAGCCGGGCATGGTCTGGTCGGTTACCAACAGGTTGTAGTTGGCGGCGTTCGCGCGAAGCTCTTCGAGGGCAATCACCGGGCTGTTGAGCGTGATGACGTGATAGCCGAGGTTTTCGATGGTTCGTTTCGCAGAGGCACAGATGGCGGGTTCGTCGTCGACAAAGAGGATGCGTTCACCTTTCCCGGCGGGCACATGAACCGGCGTAGGGCCGCGAGGTGTGTTGGCGATGGAAAGTGCCGGGAGATAGATGTGGAAAATAGTGCCTTCGCCGGGCCGACTATAGACGTAGATGCCGCCGTTGTGAGCTTTGATGATGCCGTGAACGACGGAGAGGCCGAGTCCGGTGCCTTCGCCCTGGGCTTTGGTGGTGAAGAACGGTTCGAAAATATGTTTCTGAGTGATTTCGTTCATGCCGTGGCCGGTGTCGCTGACACTGAGGCGCACATATTCGCCGTCGCGCAGACCGGGGTGCATGATCGCAAATTCGGCGTCGGC
>JAYTWC010000372.1:0-2714 GCA_043743635.1 Verrucomicrobiota bacterium
CCTTCGCGAAACCAGCAACAAGTTTTCGATGATCAATCGTTTCGCCGAACTTCCTGGCGGTGTCATTTTGATCGCTACGGAGAACGGCGTTTATGAAGTGCGCGGTGACGCGGTGGAAGGATATGAGCCGACGCGAACCATAACCGATAAGTCCACTAAAAGTCTTTTTCTCGACCGGTTAAAAAACCTGTGGGTTTTTACTGAAACCGAGTGTTTCCTGAAAGAATACGATCGGAATTTTGTTATACAGATTCCACTTCCATCGACGGTCAATTGCCGCGACATGATCCATGATAGTGAAGGTACTTACTGGATCGGCACGGCCGGAGACGGGCTCGTAAGATTCCGCCCCGCAGCATTTCAAATGCTTTCGCCCGAAGACCAGCCGCTCGGCGGAAACACACGCACGGTAGCGTGCGACGCCAAAGGCAATGTCTGGGTGGGCCTGCCCGACACGGGGGTGATGCAAATTTCGCCGGACGGACAAATGACTCATATCAAGATCGGACCGGAACCCAAAATTGAGGTCTGGTCGATTTGTCCGGCTAAAGACGGTAGCATCTGGATCGGCACCCGCAACACACTGCGCGTCTGGCGCAATGGCGAGATCAAGGAATATCCCGAGTTCTCCCGAGTCAGGGCAATATTTCAGGATAGCAAGGGCATCATCTGGATCAGCTCCGAATCCAAAGGGATTAGCCAATTTGCAGACGGTCAGTTCACCTCAAATCCCAATATCAGCAAGGTGCGACCCAACGACAAAAAACGCAGCTCCCTGGTCTACGCTATGTTTTTCTACGAAACCACCGACGGTTCGTTCTATATCGGCCTCAAGCAAAGCGGCATCGTTAAAATCAAGGACGGCGTTACCACCTATTTCGACACGGAAGAAGGCATCCCCAATAACGACATCCGCGCCATTTATGAGGACTCCGATAAAAACCTTTGGGTTGGCACAAAAGGCGCCGGCCTGATTGTCCTGAACCGCGGCCGCTGGCTGACTCACGAATTTCTCTCCGAACCTTTCAGCGATCAGGTGAATGCCATTATTGAAGACGACAAGAATCGTCTCTGGCTCGGAACGCCAAAGGGCATTTTCTGGTGGCCAAAGAGCGAGCTCTTGGCGGTGGCTCGGGGTGAGCGCAGTCCGACTAAGTTCCGACTCGCTGGCCGCGAAGACGGTGTGCGTGTCGCACTTGTCGGCACTGGCGCATTTCCCGTCACGTCACGCGCTCCTGACGGTAAAATCTGGTTCGCCAGTCGGCGCGGCATTCTTTCCGTCGATCCTGCGAACATACCTTTTAACACCACCGTGCCCCCCGTGCAAATCGAGGCCATTAAAGTGGACAATCACAGTCTCAGTCCCACGAAATCCATCCGTCTGCCGGCTGGTTCGATGACGTTGTCTATCGACTACTCCGCGCCCAGTTTCATCCAATCCGACCGCGTTCTATTTCGCTATAAACTCGAAGGCCACGACCTCGATTGGGTCAATGCCATCACCCGGCGTACCGCGTTCTACATGAATCTAAAGCCGGGGTCTCATCGGTTTCGCGTCATCGCCTGCAATAACGACGGCGTGTGGAACGAAACCGGAGCCGCCGTGGATATTGTTCAGGCGCCGTTCTTTTATCAAACTTGGTGGTTCTATCTCAGTGCCTCTCTCTCGCTCATCATGAGTGCCTTCCTTCTCGTTAGCTGGCGCACCCACAAGCTACGTCGAGAAAAAATCTTGCTCGAAAACCGCGTTACTGAACGAACCAAAGAACTGGTTGGGGCTAAGGAACAGGCGGAGAGTGCCACCCACGCCAAAAGTATGTTCCTGGCGAACATGAGCCATGAAATCCGTACTCCGATGAACGGCGTGATCGGCATGACTGGCCTGCTTCTCGATACTCCGCTCAATGAAGAACAACGTGAGTACGCCGAAACCGTACGCAATTCAGGCGAGGCCCTGCTCACCATCATTAACGACATTCTCGACTTCTCTAAAATCGAGGCGGGCAAACTCGAACTAGAGCAAACCGTCTTCAAATTGCGTACCGCGATCGAAGACGTGATGGAACTCCTCGGTGGCACAGCTTCTAAAAAACACATCGAGCTCGCCTATTGGCTGGAAAACGAATTGCCCTCCGAAGTGGTCGGCGACCCAGGGCGCTTCCGCCAGATTCTCATAAATCTCGTGGGCAATGCGATAAAGTTCACCGAAAAAGGCGAGGTCTCCATCCACGTCTCTCAAATCGCCCGCAGTGAAACCAAAGCCTCATTACGTATCGAAGTTCGGGATACAGGTATCGGTATGAGCAAAGAATCCTGCAACAAACTCTTCCAGTCCTTCACGCAGGTAGACAGCTCAACCACGCGCCGTTTTGGCGGTACCGGTCTCGGGCTCGCCATTTCACGTCAGCTCGTCGAATTAATGGGCGGCAACATTGGCGTCGATAGCGTCGAGGGCAAAGGGTCTACTTTTTGGATAAATCTCAGCCTTGAGTATCAGTCACAAACAACCGCTCAACAAACAGCACCAGCGACCATCGTTCACGGAAAACGCGTGCTCATTGTCGACGATAACGAAACCAACCGCCGCCTCCTCGTGCACTTGCTCCGTCGTTGGAAACTTTGCCCCGAAGAAGCCGTACGGGGAGATCAGGCATTGGAAATGCTCGTCACCGCCGCCAACCAAAACCAATCTTTTGATCTAGCTATTCTAGACT
>JAYTWC010000373.1:0-2455 GCA_043743635.1 Verrucomicrobiota bacterium
TTATGTCCTCAAACAAAATCAGTTTAAAGTGGAAGCTCATCGGCCTGCCCGTCGGCTCGGTCGTTCTCTTGAGCATCGCCTTCACTGTGTCCACTTTCCTCGTGGTCTCGAAACGCTTTGAGGCGCAGTCGGCGACTGAAATCCGCTCCCGCTCCGTCGCCGTCGACCACCTGCTCGATCTCGCCGAGCAACGTTGCCTCGTCGCAGCCGAAGTCGAGTCCCGCAACGCCGGCTTGGCCGCAACACTGATCGGCGGTAGCAACCGCGAAGACGCTCGTGCCTCAACCACCGCCATCGCCAAAGCTTCAGACTTTGATTTCATCACCATTTTTGATCGGCAAGGTGTGCCGGTCGTAAGCTCAATTCCGCTCAAAGACAGCACCGCCTCCCAGGCTAGCCAACCCAGTGTCCAACTTGCCCTGTCCGGCAAATCTGGCTCGGGCTTCGAACGCGACCCCAGCGGACGCTTCACGCTCGGTGGTTGTGCACCGATCAAAGACGGCGACCGGGTGATCGGTTGCGTACTCGTCGGTGAGTTCGTCCAAGGAGAAGAGTTCGTGGACCTGGTAAAAAAGACTTTCGACGTGGAGTGCACGCTCTTCAACGGCGACACCCGCGCGGCCACCACGATCGTCCGTGACGGCAAACGTTTTGTTGGCTCGAAGATGGACAACCCCAAAGTCCTGGAAACGGTGCTCGCCCGAGGTGAAAACTTTTTCAACCGCAACCTGATCGGTGGAAAGGAGTATGACACCGCGTATCGGCCAATCCACGACGTCAACGAAAAGGTTATAGGCATGTGCTTCATCGGCCGCGACCGCGCCGAAGTGCGCCAAGCCTATCTCAGCCTTTTCGGTGTACTCGCAGTCATCGTCGTCGTCGTCGCGGTGATCGTCGCCTTCGGTTCGTTTTTCGTGGCCCACGGCATCGGCAGTCTGCTCCACCGCCTGGCCGACAGCATGCGCTCAGGCAGCCAAGAGGTCACGTCGGCCAGCCACATGATTTCCACCACGAGCCAGTCGCTCGCCAGTTCCTCCAGCCAACAGGCCGCCTCGCTCGAAGAGGCCGCCGCCTCACTCGCCGAGATGTCCAGCATGGTCCTACGCAATTCTGAGAACGCCTCCGACGCCAACACCATCAGCCAGCGCGCCCGCGAGGCCGCCGAGCAAGGCGCCACTCAAATGGGCGAGATGACAGCTGCGATGAACGCCATCAAAGCGAGCAGCGATGACATCGCCAAAATCATCAAGACCATCGACGAAATCGCTTTCCAAACCAACTTGCTCGCCCTAAATGCCGCCGTCGAAGCCGCACGCGCGGGTGAAGCCGGTGCCGGCTTCGCCGTCGTCGCCGACGAGGTTCGCAGTCTAGCCCGCCGCAGCGCCGATGCCGCCAAAGAAACGTCCGCCCAGATCTCGGGGGCGATCAGTCGCACGGCACAAGGCGTGGAGATCAGTCAAAAGGTAGCCGCCAGCCTTCAGCAAATCGTGGAGGCCGCCCGAAAACTCGCCACGCTCATCGGCGAAGTCACCACCGCAACGAAGGAACAGAGCACAGGCATCGAACAACTCAATAAATCCGTCAGCCAGATGGAATCCGCGACTCAAGAGAATGCCGCCACCGCCGAGGAATCCGCCTCCGCCGCTGCCGAACTGAATGCACAGGCCCAAGTGTTGATGAATGCCGTATCTGACCTCTTCGCCTTCGTCGACGGATCGAAATCGGACGTAAGCGAAACCAACCCGCCAGCGCATTCCTAGAACCAGCCATTATCAACAAGGCGCCGAACCGGCGACGACAGTGCGTCACCCTTCGTTTTTGCACACACCCGCACGGACCGGCATGAACTGAGTCTGTCGAAGCGACGGCCCTTCCTGCCTGCTCCAATCCGCCGCTAAGGACTATCTTTCTGCCAGAAATTTCGTTCTCAACCTAAAGAACGGCCGTAGTTGACCGTAAAGGTAGCAGACGCTGCGGCCAAAAAGGCCTAGGCGCCAACGTAATAACGTATTCAATTTATGAAAAACTGGACCATAGGAAAACGCATCATCTTCGGCTTCGCCGTCCCGCTCGTGCTGGTCACGTGTTCGGGTATCGTCTCATTTATTCTGTCCCGGCAAGTGGGCGCAGAGGCGAGGTTTATGGACGAAGACGTTGTCCCTAGCTTGGTCCATATCGCTAAAATCAAAGGCCAGGTCGGCGATATCCAAATCAAAGTGTTGGGGAATCTGCTGGCCAAAACACCTGAGGAGCGAAAGCGCTACGAAGACGAGATCAGCGGGATGCGCGCGGACATCCTAGCAACCATGGAGGAATATAAAAAAGGAATCAGCGAGGAAGAGGATCGGGGGTTGTTCACTCAATTAGAACAGGTCCGGGACAACTACGTCGCCACGCGCAGCAAACTTTTCGAGCTAACCCGGGCTAATAAAACCGATGAGGCCATGGCGTTCAA
>JAYTWC010000374.1:0-4717 GCA_043743635.1 Verrucomicrobiota bacterium
TCCATGCACAGGTTGTAGGCGCTTTGGCCATCGCCGCTCTCACCGACGAGCAGGTAGTTGGGGTCAGCACGGAGAATTTCGACCAGCATTTCGCGGATCGCCGTCTGGTCTTCGATGATAACGAGTCGTTTCATAGTTCTTGCGTCAGTTCCCTATGCCTTCGGCGGGAACACCCTATATTTTGAGTGAAAACTCATTTCCGTCTGCGACTTAAAGGATATTTACAATGTTTTTACAGGCATTGCTCAAGCCGAAGCATTTTTGATCCGTAGAAAGAACGTGAAGCGTATGACGACTAAGTTTTTTCGAGATTTCGCCGCCGTGGAGTTGGCAGCTTTTTTGATTATGGTGGGTCTTTCGAGCTGTGCGACAAACGACAGTGGGGCACAGCCGGGCCGCGTCTCGGCTCAAGCCGTCAAAAGCGGCGGCGCTGATGACAAGCGCGTGCCGTCCTCAAATGTGAGCCGTGTGCAGGCTTGGAAGGATGCAGAATTGGTTTCCAAAATGGGCGAAGGGCGAGCGTCGGCAGCTGGCTCGGGTGGTTCGATGCAGCCAGTTTTTGGTGACAACACGATGATCGTGATCAGCAAAATCGCATACGAAGATCTAAAACCGGGGATGACGATCGCGTATTTAAATCGGCGCGGTCATCAAGTGGTGCATCAGATTTTGGAGAAAAAGGCGGGTGGCTGGCGCGTGCAGGGTCTCAATAACGAAACGGAAGACTTGGATTTGGTGACGCGCGAAAATTTGTTAGGTGCTATCTACGCGTCATTTGCGGCAGAAGAGCCGTGACCTGCGTTGACCCGCCAAGGGTTTCGGTGGTGGGTTGGCCGGGATTTGAACCCGGAACCAACGACTTAAAAGGACGCTGCTCTACCATTGAGCTACCAACCCAGTGACCATCCGAAAGAGGCAGGTGAATACGTTTCGAGCGCGAATCTTTGCAAGAATTTTTTCGAGGGTAATGCAACTTGCCGCGTAAATTATTCTGGCGGACACCCCCGGCTTGGGGTGACTATCCTATTTCTTGAGGCAACGTTCGCCTTTTCCGATATCCAGCGCAACAACCTCCAAATAGTGGGAACAATCGAAAAGTATACCCATCAAACTTCCGTTGATCGTATGTCAACGAAAGCTCAAGAAGTGGCCTTTGACCGCATTCTGGTCGACCGTTTTAAAAACGGCGACCAAGCGGCTTTTAATGAAATGGTCTCGCGCTACTGGGATCGCATTTATGCGATGGTACACCAGTTGTTGCGCAACCCTCAGGACGCCGAGGAGGTCACCCAGGATGCGTTTATTCGCGCCCATCGGGGTTTGGTGAACTTCCGTGGCGAAGCTGCCTTTTCCACATGGCTTTATCAGATCGCGACCAACCTTGCGCGCAACCGGTACTGGTACTGGTGGCGTCGCAAACGCGACAAGACGGTGTCCTTTGACCAACCGGTGAGCGCCGACAATGACACGCCGCTTTCGGAGGTTTTTAGCGCCGAAGTCGAGACTCCTGAAGATGCAACCGTTACCCAGGAACTCGTGGACCGCATCGCGGTCGGAATGGAGAAGCTCGGTTCGAAACATCGCGAAGTTCTGATCCTGCGAAACGTCAAAAACCTCTCTTACGAAGAAATTGCCACCATTCTGGATATTTCGGTTGGGACCGTTAAAAGCCGGATTGCCAGAGCCCGCGAAGCCCTCCGCTCAAAATTAGGAAACGAATTCAAATGAAAGACTCACGATTTATCGAGCTGCTTAACCTTTACGTCGACCAGCAATTGACCGCTGCCGAGGCCGTCGAGCTGGAAACCGTGATCAAGCAGGACCCTGCGCGCCGTCGCACGTACCAGCAATACTGCCGCATGCAGAAGGGCTGCGTACAACTTTTTGAACAGGAATGTCAGGATGCGCCCTCCACCTCGGCACTCTCTCGCGCGCTCGCGCAGGCGGACAAAAAAATCACAGCGTCGACCGAGCACCGTGCGTGGTGGAGTCATCGCGCTGTTTATGCCAGCGGCCTTGCGGCGATGGCGGCTTGTGTTGCCTTTGTGCTGGTTCGGCAAGGGCCGCCGCCGGTGGCTCCGATGGGTTTGCCCGTGGCGGCAGCCTCAGCGTCTGAGGTTGTAGCGGTCGCAGCGGTTGAGCCTGAAGTTATTCCAGCGGTGCAGGCGGTTGCCATTCCGGCTCCTGAGCCGCAGGCGGCTGAACAACGGCGTTTGTACACGGTTTTTCCGGTTCGCAAGTTTGTGCCAGTTCAAGTGGTTTCGTATAAGGACGAGGCCGGTACGCAGCTTGATCAGCCGGACTTTAACTGGATGAAAACAGTTGAGTTGGCTCCAATGCGCCCGGTGGTTGCCGATGATTTGACGGCTGAGCCGTCCGCGAACCTGCAGGAATCGACAAACGTGTTTATCAACAACCGTCGTCCGGTGCAGGGGCTTTACGAGAAAGCCGCGTTTCAATTCCAGAAATGACTCGAGCGGTTTGAAACCGCCAACTTGTTAATGCGAAAAGCGTTCAGCTTAGCTGAGCGCTTTTTTTATTAATTGTTCAGTCGTGGCCTGCGGGCCGAGGGCGAGGGTGGCGCGGCGGATCGCGGTGTCGGCATCGGCGGCTTTGTAGCCGAGCGCAGTCAGGGCGAGGATGGCGTCGTGGAGTTTCGTGTCACCGGCGGGTTTGCCGTCTGCGGATGGTTCGGTGCCGAGCGTCGTTGAGTCGAAGGAGCTGGTGGCGCCGACTTTGCCTCGAAGTTCGATCACGAGGCGTTCGGCAGTTTTCTTGCCGATGCCGGGGCATTTCGAAAGCGTGGCAACGTCGCCCGCGCGGATCGCGGCTTCGAGCGACGGGAGCGAAAGTTTGCTCATGATGGTGAGCGCGCTTTTCGGACCGATGCCGGTCACGTGCTCGATCATCAGGCGGAAGAAGTCGCGTTCGGCGGTGGTGGCGAAACCGTAAAGCGTTTGGTTGTCCTCGCGATAGATCACGAGTGTGTGGAGTTTTACCGTGCTTCCGTTGGCGGGAAGTTTTTCTGCCGTGGTGACAGGGATGTTCACTTCGTAGCCGAACCCATTGAGTTCGACAATGGCGCGGAGCGGCGTGGCGTCGGTCAGCAGGCCCTGAATGGAGGTGATCATTTCAGGCCCAGTACGTCTTGCATGTCGTAGACGCCGGGCGGTCGAGAGACGATCCATTGGGCGGCGCGGAGGGAGCCGCGGGCGAAAATGTCGCGATCCGATGCTTTGTGGGTGAGCTCGATGCGTTCGCCGAGGGCGGCAAACATGACGGTGTGATCGCCGATGACGTCGCCACCGCGCAGTGAGTGAATGCCGACTTCGGTCGAGGTGCGTTCGCCGGTGATGCCTTCGCGGCCGTGGCGGAGGGCGGCGGCGGTGAGTTTGCGTTCTTCGAGAATGATTTCGAGCAGGCGGGCGGCGGTGCCACTGGGCGCGTCTTTTTTGAAGCGGTGGTGCATTTCCACGACTTCGGCGTCGTAGTCGGAGCCGAGCACGCTGGTGGCGCGCCGGGTGAGGGCGAAGAGGAGATTTACACCTACGGAATAGTTACCGGACCAGACGCAGGGAATCTTTGCGGCGGCTTTGAGCAGTTCGGCTTTTTCCTCGGCGGAGTGGCCGGTGGTGCCGATGACGAGTGGTTTGCCTGCGGCGGTGGCGAGGCGGATGACCTCGGCGGTGGTTTTGTGGAAACTAAAGTCGATGACGGCATCCGCTTTTTGGATACCAGCGGCGAGGTCGTCGCCCATGTCGAGCGGCCATGCAATGGCGGCGTCAATTTCGGGTGCGGCAGCAGTGATGGCCCGGCCCATGCGGCCTTTGGCCCCGACGAGTGCGATTTGGAGCGGCATGGTGGTTTTAGTAGCCGTAGGTGGCGAGGCAGGTGAGGAGAGTTTCGCGATTGGCCTTGGTCATTTCACACAGGGGCGAGCGGACCTCGTCGGAGGCGATGCGGCCGGCGTGGGCGAGGGCGGTTTTGATCGGAACTGGGTTGGGTTCGATGAAGAAAGTTTTGAAGATCGGGTAGAGCTTTCGGTGCAGTTTGGCGGCTTTGGCGAAATCGTTGGCGAGCGCCAGCTCGGTGAGTTGCGCCACTTCTTTCGGAAAAAAATTGGAGGCCACGCTGATCACGCCTTCGGCCCCGACCGACATGAACGGGAGCGTGAGGCTATCGTCTCCGCTGAGCACGGTGATGTCCTTACCGAGGGCTTGCTTGAGCTGGTCAACGCGATCGACGGAGCCGCCGGCTTCCTTGATGTATCGAACGTGTGGATACTTGGCGCGGAGACTTTCGATGACAGGCACGCCGATCTCGATGCCGCAACGGCCGGGGATGGAGTAAAGGATGATCGGCTTGTCGGTGGCTTCGGCGAGTTGTGAGAAGTGGCGGAAGAGGCCGGCCTGACTCGGCTTGTTGTAATAGGGTGCGACGATGAGCATGGCGTCGGCACCGGCTTCGTGGGCGTGACGGGTGAGCTCGATGGCTTCGTGCGTGGAGTTTGAACCGGTTCCAGCGATCACGGGCACGCGGCCGCGGGCCGTTTCGATCACGGCGCGAATGACATCGAGGTGTTCTTCGTTGGAAAGGGTGGGTGATTCGCCGGTGGTGCCGACGGGCACGAGACCGTGAATACCGGCTTTTATCTGCGCGTCCACGAGCTTGCGCAGGTCGTCGTAAGCGACGGCGTCGTTCTTAAAAGGCGTGATAA
>JAYTWC010000375.1:0-2658 GCA_043743635.1 Verrucomicrobiota bacterium
CGGGCAATCACTTCGCTGCTGTCGCGCGTGACGTTGGCCTGGGCCGTGTTCACGTTGACGGTGCCGGAAGCATTGCCCAAGCCGAAGATGTTGGCGTTGGGTCCACGGCTGATCTCGATTGAATTAATATTGTAGGTGTCGAGTGGTATGGTGCCGCTGACCGCAAAATTATTCACCGCCAAATTGGCCGAATTCAGGCCACGAATGCGATTGGAGGATTGAGGACTGAGCGTGGTGGTTTCTTTGTAGAAGGTTCGATCAAGGGTGAATTCGGTGTACTGAGACATGCCCTCGGTATTGGATTCATATTTGAACACGTCGTTGATATCGAGCGCGGCGGTGTCGAGGAGTTGCTGTTTGGTAACGACTGAGATGGAGGCCGCGAGATCTTCGAGTTTCGAATTGATACGCGTGCCTGAGAGAGAACTTGAGGCGTAGTAACCCTTGCTATCGCCTTGGACTTCGAAGGGTGAAAGCATGATCGGCTCGTCGTCAGAGGTCGTTTTCGATTCCGCAGCAGACGTTTGTAAAACGGGCGTGTTTTCCGCAGGCGGAGTGAGCGAGCCCTTGCTGGGACTGGATGCCTTTTTTACGGCAAGCGCGCCGGATTCTTTATCTTGCACGATCACGAGGTCGGTATTCGCCAACATGGCATCGAGTGCTTCGCGGGCGGTGAACTCGCCATTCACGGCATTGGTTTTGGCGCCGCGAATCTGTTCGGCAGGAAAAACAATTTGTTCGCCCGATTGATCGGCGAATGCCTTCAACGTGTTGGTTGCATCACCTGCGGGTAGGTTAAAGGTTTTTTTGGAAGCGGCGTGGACCGCGACGGTGAGCGCTAGGGCGCTTAAAACAGCAAGGAGCAGACGTGGGAATTTCAGATGGGGCAATGCAGGTGCCATGGTACTCATTAGGATATCGGTGGTGGTGTTCGGTGGGCGTGTGCTAAGACGAACGATTTGATTGTTTCCGCTAGAACTATTTATAAGCGCTGTGGGGTCCAGAAACGCGCGTAATCACTAAAACCGCGTGCCACTTAAGGCAAGCGATGCAATACGATTTGATTGCCGCGAATCTGGGCGCCGACACCAAAACAGGTGTCGAGTAAACGCACAAAAGAATCGACGTTGTCGGCGCGGAAATTTCCTCCAACGACGACGTGTGCCGTTTTGGCGTCGGTGATCACGAGTTGCTTTCCATTATACCGGTTGAATTCGGCGATCACATCGCCGAGTGGCATATCGACAAACTCCAGTCGTAGTCCCTTCCAGGAGAGTGCGCGATCGATCTCTGCTGGCGTGACATCACATACTTGAAGTGCTGGCAGAGCGGCCGGTGGATCGGTTAAGGCCCGCGAAGCGATGCTGATTACGGCTCTTTGGCCTGCGATCAGCTGAGAGAGTTCGCGGAGCACGACCGCCGGGTGATCCGCTTGTGTCTCGGTCTCGGACTCGTCAAGCCGAACCTTTCCATCGGTGACAAGTACGGAAACAGCCTCTTGATCGACTGAAACACTGAAGGCGGTGCCGACCGCTCGGACGGCGAATTTGTTGGCGCTGACGATAAACGGGCGTTTTGCGTTCTTTGCTACGGAAAAGTGCGCTTCTCCGCACACGAGTTGGACGCGCCGCTCCTCGGGATTGAAATTCACTTCAACCTTGGCTCCGGCATTCAGCTCCACAATCGAACCGTCTTCAAGCACCATGCGCTCAGGTCCGGGGTGGATGATGGCTTGGTGTTGACGGGATTGCGCGTTGGCATGAGGCCACAAAAGTATTCCTGCGATGGCGATGGAGGCAGCGGCTGCGAGCCAAAAGGACCAGCGCCAGCTTCGTTTGTGACGGGGCGCGAGGAGATCGGGGTTTGGCTGTAGGCTATGGGTTGGGCGCCATTGACTGAGTTGATCGAGTGCTTTCCAGTCCTTCTCCAGTCGTGCAACCGCGGTTCCGTGGTCTGTGTTTTCACTCAGCCATTGTAGGTAACCATCTTGTTCGGTTGCAGTCATACCGCGATCGCGGCTCGCCAGCCACCGGGCGGCGGCGGCTTCGATGGAGCTTTCAGAGTTTTCAGGAAATTGCTGCACGTTCAGGGAAGGTCGAAGCGCGACAGAAATGCGGAGCAGCGGCGCATGCCGTTGGCCACTTGCGCCTCAACGGTGTGTTCGGAGATGTCTAACTGAGCGGCGATTTCTTTTTGAGAAAGCCCATAGATCTTCCGCAAGGTCAGCACTTGGCGGCAGCGGTCGGGTAGGGATTGAATGGCTTGAGTCAAAAGTTCGAGTTCCTGTTTGTGAGCCGTGGTTTCAGCAGGGCTGGGCCCATCTTCATAGACGTACAAGGTGGCCATTTCCGCTAACGGTTTGATATCGGCGACCTGTTTTCTCCGAACTTGATCAAGGGCTAGGTTGCGCGCGATTGCGAAAAGCAGGGCTTTGGGTGCAGGTACTGCGCTATGGGTGCGAGCACGCCAAACGCGCGTGAGCGCCTCTTGCGCAATGTCATCCAAGTCGGAAGCCTCGGGGAATTTACCATGCAGCCATGCCAATAGAGCGGTTTTATGAACCTGCACTTCTTCGGTAAACCAGAGCGCGGTTTCTGCGTTTTCGGGGGCCACGATTATGGGAAACAGGAATTCGTTTCCTCAGGTATGAACGCGCAC
>JAYTWC010000376.1:0-3070 GCA_043743635.1 Verrucomicrobiota bacterium
CGGCGGCGGGATGACGATCGTGTACGTCTCCTGGCCAGGCGCGGCGCGACCGGCGAAGCACTTGGCTTCCTGCCAGGCGGCATACCATTTTGATTCAACATCGCGGGCTTCGTAGCTCTTGGTGATCTCGGCCATAAGGGAAAATTGCTTGGAATCGCCGAGCCAACCAACCGCCTCGCCGACTGGCAAGTGGTTAAAAATAAGCCCGTCGCTCCACAGGCAATTGCCTCAATCGCAAAAAAGCCCAAAGAAGCGGCGAGCGCTGCCTTGGGCAAAATTTACCGCTGAAATACGAATCAGTTTTTACCAGATAACGATGCGCTCGCTCTCGGGTTTAAACATCTTGTCAGACGGCTTCAGCTCGAAGGCCTGGTAAAACGGCGTGCTATTCATGACCGGGCCAACGCCACGATAATGCGCCGGAGAATGCGGGTCCGTAAGTAAGCGCTTGATCAGCTCCGCGTCGCGATATTTGCGTTTCCAGACTTGGCCCCAACCCAGGTAGAAACGTTGGTCGCCACTCAACCCATCAATCACGGAAGCTGGTTTGCCTCCGAGCGAAATCTGGTACGCACGAAAAGCAACGGCGAGACCGGATAGGTCCGCGATATTTTCACCAAGGGTCAGTTCACCATTCACGTGTTTCCCTGGCAACGGTTCGTAAGCGGCATATTGAGCGACGAGCCGCTGAGTGAGTGCGCTAAACGCTTTTTTATCTTTCTCGCTCCACCAATTGCGGAGGTTGCCGTCGCCATCGTACTGCGCCCCTTGATCGTCAAAGCCGTGACTGGTTTCGTGACCGATCACTGCGCCGATGCCGCCGTAGTTAACGGCATCGTCGGCTTCAGCATTGAAGAACGGCGGCTGCAAAATAGCCGCAGGAAAAACGATCTCATTGCCAGTCGGGCTATAGTACGCATTCACCGTTTGCGGCGTCATATGCCATTCCTGACGATCAATCGGCTTGCCCAGTTTTTCGAAATTGCGACGGAATTCGAGACGTTCAGAAGCGAGTAAATTTCCCAGCAAATCATCAGGCTTGATCTGCAACGCCGAGTAGTCGCGCCACGTGGTAGGATAACCAACCTTGAAGGTATACTTGGCGAGCTTAGCGTGTGCCTGGACTTTGGTTTCGGGCGTCATCCAAGCCAGATTATTGATGCCTTCATCAAAGGCTTTGAGGAGATTCTGAACCAACGCGTCGATGCGGGCTTTCGATTCGGCGGGGAAATACTTTTCAACGTAGAGCCTGCCAATCGCATCACCCAACACACCGAAATCAAAAGCGCTTTTCCCGCTGATCAAACCCACCGCTTTTTTCCATCTCGGCTGGTCTTCTGGGATGCCGGCAAGGACCTTGCCATGCAGTTCAAAATGGGCGGCCTGAAAAACGGCGGGCAACGCAACCGCATGTTCGTCCAGCAGGTGAAACAGGAGATAGTTTTTAAGCACATCAACCGAAGCCGCTTTGAACACATCGTTCGCACCCTTGACGAAAGAAGGCTGACCGACGACGAGCTCCTTGACCGCACCTGCACCGATCCCGCCGAGATACTTCGTCCAATCAAAATCAGGGGCAAGTTCGGCCAGCTTAGCTACTGGCATCTTGTTATAGTTCTTTTCTGGATCGCGCAGTTCAACATTCGTGAGTTGCACCTTCGCCAAGCTGGTTTCGAATTGCAGGATAGCCTGGGCCGCAGCCTCGGCCTGAGCAGATTTTTCTCCTGAGAGCGTGAGGAGCTTGGCAATATATGCGACATACGCCGTCCGCGCTTCCAAAAACTTCGGGTCATCTTTTAGGAAATAATCTCGGTCCGGCAGACCCGTGCCAGCTTGCGAAAGGGAAGCTATGTACTCCGTCGAATTTTTCTGATCCTGTTCGACAGAAAAACCAAACGGACAGGCCAAACCGAACTGCACGAGACGACCAAAGTGCGCGGCAACTTCCGAACGTGTCGACAAATTCCTGATAGCGTCAAGTTCGCCCTGCAACGATGTCAGCCCACGCTCCTCGATGGTTTTTTCGTCCATGAAACTCCGGTACAGATCGCCCACTTTCTGCGCATCCGAACCCGGCGCTTGCGCCTTTGCGGCGGCGGCTTCGATCAACGTGCGAACACGTTCGCGCGAAAGATCGTCGAGTGCCGCAAAAGCACCGTAGTTGGATTTGTCGGCCGGAATTTCGGTCTTTTTCAACCAAGTCCCATTTACTGCGAGATAGAGATCATCCTGTATGCGGACATCTTTGTCCATGTGTACTGGATCGATCCCTGACTGCATGACCAAACCCGCATAAGCGGAGGTTAAAAAAGCCGCGCAAAACACTGTTGCTGCGAAAGTTTTCATATCGATCTATTCTAGGTGGTAACAGATCACGGACAAGGAGATTGCGGCAAAAAAAATGCTGCGTAGAAACGCCGTTTCCAGTCAGACCGATATATCCAACGGAAGGGTATTACTTCGCGTGCTCGAGATACTCGATCAGTACGTCCATGTTTCTGATATACGCGCCAGTCGAAATTCCGATTGGAGGATTCGAATCAGGATAGGGCGAAGTATCCGTGTCGTCGCCCACGCGCATCTGCGAAAAATCACCAGCGACCGGCTTCTTTGAGCCGTCATGCGTGTAAGGATGACTCGTGTAACGAATCAACGTCGGCCAGTAACCTTCACCATTGAGACCGGCCACCAGCTGCGTCGAGCGATGGAGAAGCTTGCCTGTGTTTTCAGGACCTTCCTCCAACTGCGCGAGGTCCTCATTGCCCACCGTGTAATAACGCGCCAGCGGCATCTGTTTCTCCACCAACAACGGCGAGCCCTTGGTCAATTCGGTCACAGAAGTTGCCTTAATTTTCTCGTAGTGCGCTCGCAACCCTGCGACATCGACAAAGCGAAACGAGCCATAATGCGCCACCGTGTGATGCGGATCGCGATCAGCATAGTACTCGCCGTTAACCACATTCGAACCACGCCGGTGAATATAGACCGGCAGATTGGTTCCCACCTCTAGGAACGTCGGATGCGTGCGCCCTTCGGGAACAATCTCTTTCGGCGAACGGCTTTTCTCTAA
>JAYTWC010000377.1:0-3866 GCA_043743635.1 Verrucomicrobiota bacterium
GATAATCGGGAAAACTTCCGGCTTCGCCGGGTCAACGCGGCATCTCCTCGCGGAAGATATTCCAGATGATCAAGGTCCGCACAGGCCAAACAATACGGCTTTCCATTTTCCATCCGCAGCATGCTGCCTGAATACAAATCATCTCCGCACTCCACGCATTTAGAATCCCGGACGATCAGAAATACAACGACTTCGTCGCCCGGCTTTGAATCTGCATTTTGTCCAGTACTTGTCATTTCCCAGTAAATAGCTCGTTGGATTTTCGCTTCCGACGCTCGATGAAAAACAAAACACTCAGCGAACGTCAAGGCCTGCACACCGAACCATCCGAAATGCTAATATTCATCCGGTGTAACGGCGCTCTTAATGAATCGTCGGACGATCCTCACAGCCCGGTCTTTTTGGATTTTGCGCTAAATCGATCGAACGGCCTGCACACTCACTAAAACGCCTCCGCGCAGTGTACTCATTTATCCACCTTAAACCTATCGTCACGCCGCGAACCCTTTCGCTCCACAGGCTTTGCACTCCAAGTACATACACTCAGAACTCAACCGAACTATCTCATATAGAAATAATCAAGAATCGTGCTTGTCGAACTATTTACTCTAACGTAAGAGTGTTGAGCAGTTTGTTTCCTTTCAAAAGCTGCACACGTTGCAGTTCTCACGTTTTTCCGGCCTTCACGTGAGCATCACGTCAGCAAGTTTCTCTACCCTCACTCGCAACTCCCCCGATGCCCATCGCCGAACGCCAATCCCGCGTAACCATTAAAGACGTGGCTCGTAACGCCGGCGTGCATTTCACCACGGTCTCGCTGGCGTTGCGGCATCATCCGAGCATCCCTGCCGGCACGCGCGAACGCATCGAGGGTATCGCCAAAACTATTGGCTATGCGCCAAATCCGGTCTTCGGCGCTCTCACTCATTTTCGTGTGCACGGCCGGGTGCGCGCCACGCCACCACGCGTGGCGTATTTGATCAACCATCCGCTTGAACATTTCCAACACGAGCAGGCCTTCTGGATCGGTGCCAAGGAACAGGCCGAAATGCTTGGCTACGATCTGGAACTCATCTCAGTCAGCAAGGGCCATCACGATTCCAAAAGCCTCTCACGTTATCTCAAGGGACAAGGCATCACCGGCATTATCATCGCAGGTTTCGAACCCGGACTCGCCGACCTCAAGCTCGATTGGAACGACTACGCCATCGTCAAAATCAACTCGCTCCACATGGCGCCCGAGGCGGCCAGTGTATCCAATGATCAACGACAGGATGTGCGCATCGCCTTCCGCGAAATGCTCGCTCGCGGATACCGTCGTATCGGCCTCGCTGTGGGCCGGTCTGACGAGGAGGCAACCCAGTTCCGCCACACCGCCGGTTACCTGATCGAGCGCGTCGCCGTCCCGGCCAGAGACCACATACCCGAACTCCTCTTTCCACACCAAGCGAATTTCGCCGAGGTCAGAGAATTGCTCGGTCAATGGGTCAAGAAACACGATGTCGACGCCGTGCTTTGCAACTGGACCGCTGTCGGGCGACTTCTCGCCGAAGCCGGCCTGCGCGTCCCCCGCGATGTGGCTTGTGCGTGCCTGTGCCTGCAAGAAGAGAACACCGGCCTGGCCGGTATTTATCCCAATCTTCACATGGTCGGCATCAAGGCCGTCTCGCTCCTAACCAGCCAGTTGAAACAAGGCACGCAGGGCGTCGCCGAATTCTCCTCCAGCACCTACGTCCGCAGCCGATGGCAGGACGGTCCCTCGGCTCCGTTTAAGAAACCCGTTCTGTCCTCATGACACGCCGCCCTTCCATTGGCCTGAAAAAATACCCCACGATGAATGACGTGGCGGTGGCCGTGGGCGTGCACCCGACCACCGTCTCACTCGCGCTACGTTCTCACCCGAGTATCCCGCTGGCCACGCGCACTCGCATTCTGAATGCCGTAAGGGAAATTGGATACATCCGCGATCCCCTGCTCGACGCCTTCAACTATCACCGCTGCTGCATGCACACCTCGAAGCAATCGCCTTCGATCGCATTTGTAGCCGACACCAATTCTGCGCCCTATTTTAACGGCTCCACCTACCATCCGTTGGTTTACGAAGGCGTGCGCGCCGTGGCCGACCCGCAACATCTCTCGCTCGAAATTTTCAACCTCGGTGCAAACGGGCTCAATCCGGGTCGGCTCAACACCATCCTCACCTCGCGCGGCATCACCGGTGTTTTGCTGTCCACCTTCACCTTGGCGACCAAGGATATTGACCTCGACTGGGATCATTTCAGCACGGTGAAAATCGAGTCACACCACCTGCTACCGCAGATCGACGTCGTTTCCAACGACCAGTGCCAAGCCGCGCGTCTTTGCATGCGCAAGTTGCGCCAACTCGGCTACCGTCGCATCGGCCTTGCCACCGCGCTTGACGACGAATCCCGCCTTCAAGACAACTTCAGTACCGGCGTACTGGTCGAACAAGCCGAACTACCCGCCAGCGAATGTATCGCACCACTGCTCTTCAAACGCACCAGCGTCGCCGAAATCGCCGCGCGCCTCGCCGCCTGGGTCCGTGAAAACGACATCGACGTGATCATGACGAATTGGAATGAATTTTTTCGCGAAGCCTCCTGGATCACGACCGAAGGCATTCGTTTTCCAACCAATCCCCCGCTCCATATTCCACGCGACGTTGCCTTTGCCTCGCTCGACGCACCCGTTGACCGGCCAGAGGTCGCCGGCATTGTGCAAAACCACCGTCTGGTCGGCATGCGCGCGATGGAGCACCTCGAAGTCCTGGTCAAAACATACCAACGCGGCGCACCTAAAAATCCCTCCGGCACCTACGTTCCCGGCTACTGGCGCGATGGCGCCACTGTACCGAAAAAAACCGTCCGGCGCGCACGTGTACAGGGCGTTTCACTCTAACGTCACAGTCCTGCGGCCGTTGCTCGCACGCCGTCAGAAGGCGAAGGTCGATTTAGCGATTCATTTCTGTCGCAACGGCCACCGCCAACCAAGGCGCCCGCCGCCTGCATTGAAAGTCTGAATACGCACTGACCTTCATGCCCTCCCTCGTTTTCCCTAAAAATTTTGTGTGGGGTGTTGCCATGGCCGCACCCCAAATCGAAGGCGCCTCATTCACCGATGGCAAAGGCCCGTCGATCTGGGACACCTTCGCCCGCACACCAAAGAAAATTCGCAACGGGGACAATCTCGACATCGCCTGTGATCATTACCACCGCTTCCGCGACGACTTCGAGCTGATGGCCAAGCTCGGAATCAAAGACTATCGTCTCTCCATCGCGTGGCCCCGAATTTTACCTGAAGGACGAGGCCCTGTGAACCAAGCAGGCATCGATTATTACCACGGTGTACTCGATAGTCTGGAGCACCACGGCATCACGCCATGGGTGACCATGTTTCACTGGGACCTGCCCCAGGCACTCGAAGACGAAGGCGGCTGGCGCGTCCGCAAAACCGTGGATGCTTTCGCTGGCTACGCCGACTTGATCGTCAAAACCTTTGGCGATCGAGTGAAAAACTGGATCACGCTCAACGAGATTTTCTGTATCGCCACCTTGGGCCATGAGGTTGGTTCCAAAGCACCCGGCACCCACGAAAGCCCTGCGGTGATTAACCAGATCTACCACCACGCCATTCTTTGCCACGGCCATGGCGTACGCGCCGTGCGCGAACACGGGCAGCGTGATTCGCGCGTCGGACTCGCCGAAGTAACCGTGGCCCCGATACCGGTAACAGAAACCACTCGCGACATCGCGGCCGCCCAGAAAGCATTTATCGCATCCCAGTTCCGCGTGCTTGATCCGATTTATCGTGGTCGTTACGCCACCGACTACCTCCACGAAGCCGGC
>JAYTWC010000378.1:0-2782 GCA_043743635.1 Verrucomicrobiota bacterium
CAAGGAATTATTGCAATTGATGCAGCGCGCGGGCTTGCGGCACATTGAGTTTGGTTCGGACAGTTTTGCCGACACGACCTTGGCGAGTTACGGAAAGAGTTTTTCTTTTGAGGAGATTCGTGAGGCCAGCGAGCTGGCGAAAACGCTCGGCGTGCAGTACAGCCATTTTCTCATCTTTGGCGGGCCGGGAGAAACAGCGGAAACAATTGAAGAGACTTTGGCGCGCGCGGCTACGCTGCCGGCGGCGTTTTACTTTGCGACGATTGGCATGCGCATTTATCCGGACACGGATTTATGGAGGATGCTCTCGCCCGAAAAACATGGAGAAACGGCGGCGGACTATCTTGTCGATCCGCGTTTTTATGTGGCACCGGGTCTGACGGCTCAAGGGTTGCACGCTCGACTTCGCGAGCTGTTGAAGGACGCTTCAAACTGGATTGTCGGTGATCCTCCGGCTGCGTTTTCAGAAACGATGACCAAGTTGCGCAAACGCGGAATCAACGGCCCGATGCGCGAGTACGTTGATCTGCTTCAGCGGCTAGCGACACCGCCGAGTTGAGGCAGTTTTTGCGTGAGACAGTGCCGGGAATTTTTCTCGGTACGGTTGCGAGATTGATGAGGTGTGCTAGCCTCCACCAAGCCATCGCGAACCTTTTAACCACGCTACAAAAAACGCCCTTCTTTGGCCTTTCCCGTCACGCAAATCCGCTCATTTCTTGCATGATCCCACAACCACTTTCTGCTTCACCCCGGATACTATTGCTCAATCTGAACCGCTACGATCAGCCGTATCCGGTTTATCCTTTGGGCTTGGCATATCTCACGGGAGCTTTGCGGGGTAAGGGCTTCGATACGTTGACGTGGGATGCGTTATTTCCAGCTCAGACGCTTGAGGAGTGTATTGCTTCATATCGGCCCGATTACGTGGCGCTTTCATTGCGCAACATCGACAACGTTCAGTGTCACAGCCCTAAATCTTTCATTCATGATTTGGTCGACAACTGTCGGCGTATCCGCGCCACCACGACAGCCCCGTTGATCTTGGGCGGCAGTGGCTTTTCGGTTTTTCCTCGCGAGCTTTTCGAGCTGACGAAGGTGGACTACGGCATTGAAGGCGAAGGCGAGGAAATGCTGACGCGGCTATTATGCGCGTTGCAAAACAAGAGCGGCTTCGATGGCATCACCGGCCTGGTTTGCCGAAATGAGGATGGTTCGGTTCGGCATATTCAGCGCAACCCGTCTGATGCGGTTTTCACCTCTGAGCCGCTGCATGATGGGGCGTTGTTAAAACGCTATATTGCCCAGGGCTCGTTGCCCGGCGTACAAACGCAGCGCGGGTGTCCGCTCAAGTGTTGTTATTGCACCTATCCGATCATTGAGGGTAAGCGCAGCCGCTATCGGACCGGAGCAGAGGTCGTGGCGGAGATGCGACGCATGGTCGAATTCGGTGTGAAACACGTGTTCATCATCGATTCGGTTTTCAACACCCGGCCGGATCATGTCCGCGATGTTTGCCAAGAGATGATCAAGGCCAAGCTCGATGTTCAGTGGGAATGTTTCCTGCGACCGAGTCGGCTCATCACGCGAGATGTTTTGGAGATGATGCGTGATGCGGGCCTGCGGTCGATCGAGTTTGGTTCGGACAGTTTCTCCGATTCGGTGCTCAAGCGGTATGGCAAGAGTTTCAATTATCAGGAAATTGAAGGCGTCAGCACGCTGGCCCACGAGCTTCGAATAAACTATAGTCACTTCCTAATTCTCGGAGGACCGGGCGAGACGCCTGAGACGCTGGAGGAAACGATTGCGCGGGCGGTTTCGCTCGGAGGCGCCTATTATTTTGCGACGATTGGCATGCGGATTTATCCGGGTACGCCGCTTTGGCGTGAATTGGCACCGGAGAAGAAGGGTGAGAGCGCGGCTGATTATCTCGTGGATCCCCGTTTCTATCTGGCGCCCGGATTTACCGTCGATTCACTCTATAACCGTCTCGATGCGGTAAGAAAGGCGAGTAACAACTGGATCATTGGCGATCCGCCACCTGATTATTTGGTGATGGTGGAAAAACTTCGCAAACGGGGAGTCCAGGGGCCGCTCTGGGAATACGTCGAACTACTCCAAAGATATAAATCAGCGCAAAGTTGATTGGAGTTGGCTCGGTCAATTTTTGAGAAGCATCACCAGGTTATCCCCGTACCGCCCAGCGGAGTTTGGCGGAGGAACTGCGCGGATTGTCGCGCCGCTCCTCGGGCCCAGCGCGGACAATTTCCTCATTGGTCGCTGAGTAGGTGCCATTGCGCACGCCATCGCGAAAGGCATGTTTGACACGCCGGTCTTCGCCGGAGTGGAAAGTGAGGATGGCGACGCGGCCACCGGGTTTTAGGCAGGCGGGCAGATGACGCAGGAACATGTCGAGAGCGCCAAATTCATCGTTCACGGCGATGCGGAGGGCTTGGAATACACGGCGAATGCAGTCGTCATCAGCCTCGGTGTCGCGGCGAGGTTTGTGAACATTTAGAATAGTTCGGATGGTTTCGGCGAGCTGGAGCGTGCGCGTGAAAGGTGTTTTGTTGCGTCGGGTGGTGAGTTCGTTGGCGATTATTTCGGCGAGGGGTTCGTCGGCGTTGTCGGTGAGGGCGGCGGCGAGTTTTTCGGCGGAGATCTTAGCGAGCCAGTCGGCGGCAGAAGGCGGCCGGGTGGGGTTCAGGCGCAGGTCGAGCGGGCAGTCGGTTTTGAAAGTGAAGCCGCGCGCGGGGTCATCGATTTGCATCGAGGAAACACCGAG
>JAYTWC010000379.1:0-1912 GCA_043743635.1 Verrucomicrobiota bacterium
TTTCATAAGGCATCTTTCCCATGAAACATTACGAATTCCAAAAAACCTTCCGCGAACTTTACGACAAGGCCGTCGCTCTTTACGCCAAGGGCCAGCGTGAACCCGAAACTTTACTTACCGCCAATGAACAGGCCTTCCTCGCTGCCAACGGTCTGACGGCCCAGAATATTTATGACTACGCCGAGGACCACAACAACTACGGCGAACCAGGTTGCGACCTCGCCCTCGGCATCGAAACCGCCCGGCGCAATTACTTCCTTTCCGTCCAACACGGCAAACTCTCCAGCACCGTCATTGACCCGAACCAAATGCCAGCTAAAACCGACTCCGTGCGTGGCATTTCATGGTTACCCCGCATCATTCCCAAGACCAAGGCGAAGCTTCGCGGCGAACTTCCCTCGTCGCTCATGTATTGCTGCGGAGGAGACCGGAATTTTCTCAAGACCCACGACATAAATCCAGTCGAATTTATCGACGTTGTCCGTCAAAACGAAACCAACGACACCGCCATAATCGACTGGGTCGAAAAACGGATAAAATCCGCCTCCTGATCGGATGATGCGTCCTATTTGAAAAAACGCTCAGTCACCAGAGTGCGAACTTCGTCAAGCCAGGCGCCACGTTGCTCGGCCGTACTCACAATCACCGACGAAATACTGCGCCGCACACACGGAACACCGCAAAGTCCGAAAACAACTTTGCTCCAATGCATCTCCAACGGATCGCCGTAGACAACGCGATCCACTTCGTCAGACGTATTGGCGGTGGTAAAAACAAGCGCAGCCTTGGCCTTCAGCAAACCTTCCGGGCGTGCCCCTCCTTTGCCGTCCGGCACGAAACGATAAGCACGACCGGCGCGGAGCACACGATCAACCCAACCGCACAGCATCGCGGGCGGACGACTCCAGTAATTCGGGTGAATGACCACGATGCCATCCGCTTCACCGATTTCGCGACAATGCTGCTCGATCACGGGCGGCAGCACCGCGTCGCGCGGCAGTTCTGCCTCGGTATAGACGGGGTCAAACTGTTCGGCATAAAGATCGTGCAACGTGACAGTCGCGCCACGCGCCTGAAGCGTTTCGGAAACAATTGCCGCAATCGCGTGGTTAAAACTACGCGGCGACGGATGACAGAGGATAATCGAAACTTTCACACCTTCCTTTAACTGCGCGGAGTCACGTCGGAGTACATTCCAAATCCTGCGCAGTTTTTGGCGAAGGTTGAGCAGTTTTGAGAAGTCTCAAATCTTGAGCGATGACGAAATTTGGCCGTTACATGATTAACTCGTTTTGAAAACACGGGCCGTTACCAACATGCGCTAAAGTTATACCAAATCTTACTGGTTTATCGCAGGAATCGTGCAGTAATTTGACAACCCCAGCCACATGCTAACCTCTTACAAAATGCCCAAACGCGCCGTTCTCCTCGTCAATCTTGGTTCGCCCGATTCCACCTCGGTTTCTGATGTCCGACGTTACTTGCGTGAATTTCTCGGCGACGAACGCGTGCTCGACCTGCCGGCACCGTTTCGCTGGCTGCTCCTCGAGGGAATCATTTTGCGCACACGACCGAAAAAATCCGCGCACGCCTACTCCACCGTTTGGACCAAAGACGGCTCGCCCCTCATCGCCACCTCACGTCTCGTTCAGGAAAAACTCGCCGCCCAACTCGGCCACGAAACGCCCGTGTATTTGGCCATGCGATACGGCAATCCGTCCATCGCCTCCGTCATCGCCAAGATCATAGCCGACGGCGTGGAAGAACTTTTGCTCATTCCGCAATATCCGCACTACGCGATGTCGTCGTGGGAAACGGTCACCGCCAAAGTTTACGCAGAAGCCTCACGTCAATCTCCCACTCTGCACATCACGACTGTACAACCTTTCTACGAAGATGCCGACTACATCGA
>JAYTWC010000380.1:0-7805 GCA_043743635.1 Verrucomicrobiota bacterium
CGCGTTTTCTCCGGCTCGATCAAGGCCAGCGAGATGATGATGCTCATGAGTACCGGCCAACGCGCCGAGGTGAAAGAAGTCGGCGTGTTTACGCCAAAAATGGAAAAATGCGCGATTCTCGAAGCTGGTGACGTCGGCTACATCGTTTCGACCATCAAGACGCCTTCCGATGTGAAAACGGGCGACACCATCACGATTTCAGCGCGTCCCGCGACCGAAATGTTGCCCGGTTACAAAGTGGTTCACCCGATGGTGTTCTGCGGCCTGTATCCATTGGAAAGTGACGATTACGAGAAGCTCAAAGCCGGTCTCGGTCGCCTGCAACTCAACGATGCGGCCTTTGTTTATTCCTCGGAAAGTTCCTTGGCGCTGGGCTTTGGTTTTCGCTGCGGCTTCCTCGGTCTCCTGCACATGGAAATCATCCAGGAACGCATCCGCCGCGAGCATGATGTTGAGATCATTTCCACCTATCCGAGTGTTATCTACCAGATCTTGAAGCAGGGTGGCGAAATGCTCGAAGTGGACAATCCGGTCAACATGCCCGATCCAGGCACGATCACCGAGATTCGCGAGCCGACGATCAACGCCTCGATCATTTTGCCGAACGATTCGATGGGCGATATTCTCGCGCTCATCATGGAAAAGCGTGGCATTTGTGATCACACCGACACGCTCGATATGAATCGCGTGATGCTGCGCTGTCAGCTGCCGCTCAATGAAATCCTCGTCGATTTCAATGACCGCCTGAAGAGCATAACGCATGGTTATGGCTCGATGGATTACGAATTAGGCGATTATCGTGTCTCCGATCTCGTGAAGATGGACATCATGATCAACGGCGATCCGGTCGATGCATTTGCATGCATCGTACACCGCGAAAAAGCAGATGGTCGTGGCCGCGATCTGTGTGAACGCCTGGCAAAGATCATCCCTCCGCAAATGTTCAAAGTCGCGATCCAGGCTGCCATCGGCGGCAAGGTCATTGCCCGAGATAACGTTCGCGAAATGCGCAAAGACGTGACCGCAAAATGCTACGGCGGCGACATCTCCCGTAAGCGCAAGCTCCTCGACAAACAGAAGGAAGGTAAGAAGAAGATGAAGCTGATCGGAAAAGTTTCCATTCCGCCCGACGCCTTTATCAAGGTATTGCGCAATAATTAACCACACTACGGAGGCAACTTGGCTACCACGACTGAAAACCGTTCGATCACACGCAAGTTCATCGACTGGCTAACGTCGTTTTATTCCGTCGAAGGCAAGATGCGGGCCAACGCCCACAACTGGCTCGAGCTCGCCGACAAAGTCTATCACTACCGGCGCGATCAGCTCGTAGAGCGTGATTTGGCTGATCTGCAGGCGAAACGTGAAGGTGTGCGTGCGATGATTCGGGAGCGGGTCGATGCTGGTAAACTTAAGCTCGGGATTGAGGCGCTCGAAGGTGTGATGCGCAAAACCGGCGGCAAGATTTACCCCAAATCGACGGTTCAGGAGTATGTGGAGTTTTTCCTCGTGGCGGCGATCGTCGTGATCGGGGTGAAGGCGTATTTCGTTCAGCCCTTCAAGATCCCGACCAATTCGATGTGGCCAAGTTACAACGGCATGACGCCGTTCGTGTATAAAAATCCGGCTGATGCGCCGACTTTGATGGCGAAGACGTTTCGTTTTCTCGCCTTTGGTGCCGAGCACAAAGAGGTCGTTGCACCGGTTTCAGGGAAAATTTCGGTCCCCGTTTTCGTGAACTCGGGTGGGTATTTATACTTCGAAAAGAAGCCGGGCAAGAAGTGGGGAATCTTTTCTGCGACGGTGCGTGAATATGTTTTTTTTGTGGGCGACGAACCGGTTCGGCTTCAGGTGCCGGAGGATTTTGATTTCGATTGGGCTTGTCGCGATGCCTTTGGTTACACGGCTGAACAGATTGCCGAAAAAGCCCGGCGCTCACGTCAGGGCGATTACAATTACCGCCTCGTTGAACTCGATGTTAGCGCTGTGCGGGGGCGTTCGTTTTTGTCGTTCGATATTATGACAGGCGACTGTCTTTTTGTTGATCGAATCAGCTATCATTTTGTGCAGCCGAAGGTGGGCGACGGGTTCGTTTTTCGCACGGGCAATATTCCTGGCATCGGTGTTGACCAGTATTATATCAAGCGATTGGTTGGGAAACCGGGCGACAAGATCGAGATTCGTGATCCGGTTCTTTATAGCAACGGTCAGCCGATTACAGGTGCGGATGCTTTTATTAAAAATGGAATGCGCGAAGGCAAATACACCGGTTATCGGAACATTGGATCGCTGAGTTCCGGCAGTGAAGTAAACGTACCGAAGGAGGGTTTTCTCGCGCTGGGAGACAATTCATCGAACAGCAAGGATGGCCGCTACTGGGGTTTTGTGCCGCGTAAGGACGTTGTTGGACGGCCGATTTTTGTTTATTATCCGTTTACGAATCACTGGGGCGCGTCGCGCTGAGTTGTACCCGAATTAAGGAAACGCGTCTTACGTTTGAGCGTTCACCAGTAGAAAAAATTCAGACGCGGATCGAGAAAATCCTGGGTCGGCATGCGCAAGGCCGTGCGCCATACGGTGGCGTAACGCGACCATGGGCCGGCGATTTCGCCGTCGAAACGAGGTTCCCAAGCTGGCGCGGGTTTATCCGGGCCAGCTTCGACTCGCGAAAGAAATTCCTGATGGCCTTCAGGGCTGGCGAAATAGAGACAGCGGCGATCCTGATAGTTGCTGACGGGTTTGGTTCGTGAGCAAATTTTGTGGCAGCTGATGATGAGTTCGTTTCGGGCGAGTTCCACGATGGCTCGCGTGGTGGCACCCGCCATTGAGGTTCCCGCCGCGTAGCCGTAGCTCACGTGACCAGATCTGGACTTGCGATAAACGATGACGACTTCGCCGAAATTGGCCGGATGGTGAAGGCGGAGGCGATCGATGCCTGGCAAGGGCGAAGAATCCGGGGACGCGTCGATGTGGCCGTCCCACCACGCGACCAGCGAAAGTAATTCCAGGGCTTCGAGGTGAGCGCGTGAGCGGGCTTGGGTTTTGAAGAAACCGGGGAAAGCTGCCATGCCGTTAGAGGAGCAGGCGTCATCAAAGCCGTAACGCCGGGCGTTGGGCCCGGTGTATTCGGTATGAAGCGCCCAGCGTTCGATGGCTTCAGAAACAGCCATATTGCGGGCGACCTGGGGGCATTCGCTTGAGCCGGATCCATCGGCCTCCCGTTCTTTTCCGAACACAGGCTTGCGTGGAGAAAGCCCCGGTGTCAAAAAGGCGTCGGCTTGATGAATGTTACGGCCAAAGATCGAAACCGGCGAGGAGACGATTCTCGCAATAGGCCCGCCCGACTCGGCGAGAGCGCGACGGTATTTGAACGCCGCGAGGTTTAACATGAGTGCGTGTTATTCAAATTTCAGATTCGAAGTTGAGTCAAAAGGCGTCTCCAGGTTCTTCGCCTACCGGCATCGCACAGACAGAACTATGTTGATCGACCGCGGTGGTGTTGATCGAGGCACGAGCAATCCCGGCAAAGAGCAGCTGGGTTGCGAAGAGGGCAATGATTAATCGAGCTAGTTTTTTCATAACGCTACATGTTTATCCTCTTTTCCTTTCTCCACCGAGCAGACCATCTACTGGCTGGGAGGCAGCGCGTGTACCTTCAAAAAGGTACTAATCAACGAGTTTTGGCAGTTTTTTTACAGCTAATAGCACTCATTTGCATCACTAATGCACCTGTTTTTTGTCGAGCAGATGGCCAATTGGCCGATGCCGCGCCGTTGATCCGCAACTACTCGGCAGAGGAAATTGGAACAACCGCGAAGGTGAGGTGCCTTCTGGAAACCTCTGAAGGAATTCTGTACGCGGGTGCTGACCGGCTTTTGATTTTCGATGGAGTGACTTGGCGCCACGAGCGGGCCGAAAATATGCCAGAGATTTTAAGTCTGTGTCAGGTGGGCGGCCGTATTTGGGTTGGCGGTGTCAATGAGGTTGGATATTTTGAAAAAAGCTCTGCCGGCGACTATCTCTACACGAGTGTCACGGCGCGGCTGGGCGAAAGTTTCTTCGGAGCGGTCCTGCGAATTTTCAAGGTGGATGGCAGTTTGGTATTTATAACCGAGCGCAAGGTTGTGCAATTGCCCCAGGAAAAAGGACCGGCCAGGATCTGGGAGTTGCCGACGGAAGGCTGGTTGCGGTCGTTCACTCATGAGGGCGTCATCTATGTGAACCAAAGTGTTTCCGGAGAAGTGAAAACGTGGGCCCTTCGCAATGAGTCACTGGAACTCGATCGCTCATTTTTCAGCGCCGGTGGCCATTACCGGACGTTGCTCGGGCAGATCGGTGATGAATTGATTTTGGGTTCTTCGGGCGATATTTTTGCGAGGAAAAAAGATACCGGGGTGGACCGTTCGATTTATTCAGACAATGGTACGTTGCGTACGGCGATGACCTCAGGGACGGTTTGTTTTGGAGGAAAAATTTATGTGTCCACGTCGGCGGGCGGCGTTTTTGTTGTCAACCTAACTGGCGAATCACACTATATCACCAAGGCGCGAGGTTTGATATCGGACTCCTGCTTTGGAATTTGTGCGAGCGGCTCTGGTGGTGTGTGGGTGGCCTCGGATGAGGGCGTAAGTTTTGTCCATGAAATGAACGATGCGGCGTGGTTTCCGATGGCTGGATCGGTGCGTGCTATTTTTGGAGATAAGAAAGAGTTGTTTGTGAGTTATGCCCAGGGTGCATTTCGATTTACGACCGAAAAAAAGGAGGAGCTGCCGTTGTTGCAGAGGGCGTTTTGGGTTCGCATGGCAGGCGACATGTATGCGGCCACGGGTGGGAAAATTTATCATGCAAAAGCTGGGCGAACCGACTTCACGGAGTGGGAGCTGACGAATGGATTGTTTATTAACTCCATCGTCGGGACACACGGCGATGGAGCGTTATATGGCTCGGCGGCATTGTCAGATGGAATCAAAGGCCCGATGCGGATTGACGTTCGGACGGGCCAAAGAACCTCGATGGAGATTCCTGAGGGGATGAACTATTATCTTCAGGATCGCGAGGGCAGGTTATGGGTTAGCACGCTGGCGGGCAATGTGTTGATGTTGGACGCAGAGCTGCAGAAGGGCGTACGTCAAATTTCCAGCAAGAAGCGTTCCCGGCTTACTTTGCATGAGGGTGAGCCGATTGTGCTGTTCGATGACGCTGGGTTTACGACGATCAAGGGCGACAAAGTTCTTGGGACCGAAAAAGTGGTGAGCGCGTTTGGCACTGAGAGTATTTCTGGGGCGGCGTGGATATATGGTCGTGTTGACGATGGCTGGCGGATCGGCACTTTGGTGAGTGAAGGCGCGAACCTGAGCTGGCAGCGTAAAAACATTCCTGGGTTCAGGCGTTTTAAAAATCCGAGTGCCATTTATCGCTCGGGAAATGATCTTTGGATCGGTGGCGAAACGGGAATGATTCAGGTCGATACGAGCAAGTTGAAAGGTCCGGATTTCTCTATCCCCGCCGGTGCGGAAATCACTGCGCGCAGCAACAGCAACAAAACTCAGCGTATCCTGTTGGGTGATACACGGAATCTGGTGCTTACGAATGCCGAACAGGAGGTTTCGATAAAACTCAAGACGCATGTTTGGGGCTTGTATGAGCCTCCTCAATATGAGTCGCGGCTTTGGCCCGTGGATGACGAATGGACCGCTCACAAGTACGGGGATCCCATCACGCGGAGGAATCTCCCTACTGGGCAATATACTTTGCAAGTGCGTGTCCGGCATCTTGGTGAGGCCGGGCCGGTTACCTCGTTCCAGGTATGGCGCAAGTTACCTTGGTATTTGTCTTACGGGGCGATCACGTTGTTCGCATTTGCCGGGACCTTGTTGTTCTATGGTGCGGTTAAACTTCGCACTCGTCAGATTACGGCTAGGAACCGGGAGCTTGAACTAAAAATTGTGGAGCGCACGCAGGAGCTGGCCAAGGCCAACGCGGCCAAGTCGGAGTTCCTGGCCGCCATGAGTCATGAGATTCGCAACCCAATGAACGGCGTTATTGGCATCGTGAAGATCCTTCAGGAGGCCAAACTCGGAGCGCGGGAGAAATACTACCTAACCACGCTCCATCGTTGTGCTGAACAGCTGCGTACGACGGTGGATGATGTGCTGGATTTTTCGAAGATCGAGGCGGGCAAAATTACGTTGCACCTCGATACATTTGATCTTGTTGAGAGCATCAATGCCACCATTTCGGCGATCGATTTGACCGGCGACAGACTGGAGCTTGCGTCATGGGCTGGCCCACGTCCGGTGGTGACCGGCGATCAGGGCAAGTTCATGCAGATTCTCACCAACTACTTCACGAACGCTTTGAAGTACGGCGTGCCGTCTGCGGCGACGATTGATGTTTTTGTGTTGAGCGAAGGATCGCAACATTGCCGCGTAACGGTGGCCGTTAAGAATGCCGGTCCTGACATTCCGACGAACGAAATCGCGACGTTGTTTGAGAGTTTTACCCGGGGTGAATTTGCCAAGCGTGGGCGGATTGGCGGTAGCGGTTTGGGCTTGTCGATCTGCAAGAAATTCGCCGAGGCCATGGGCGGTAGCGTGGCGGTGACGAGTTCCGGCGGCGCGACGGTTTTTCAAATCACGGTTCCGTTTGAAATGTCTCACATGAGAGTAAAACCCGAGGACACTGCTGCTACGTCGCAGAAATTGCATGCTCGGGCGCTGGCCATCGAGGACGAGGATTATAACCGGTTGGTGCTGGGCAGTATTTTGCAGAAGCTTGGCTACCGCGTTGACTGGGCGTGTGACGGCAAGACTGCACTGCAATTAGCCCAACAGAATGGTTATGATCTTGTGCTCACCGATTTGATGTTGCCCGATACGGATGGAGGGACGCTCACGAAGGAAATTCTGGCCGTGTGTGAGGATCCGAAGCCGCCGGTTTTTGCCGTGACCGCTTACTCAACCAAGGAAAAGGAGGACGAATGTCTGCGTGCGGGCATGGCTGGATTTATCAGTAAGCCGATCACCGTGGAAAAGATCGAAGCGGCGCTGCAAAAATGGGCTGATGGGCGTCAGAGCAGTGCCCGTCCTGTCGTCGAGCTTTCAGCAGCAGGGCCGATGGTTTCGGTTGAGCAAATCGGTCGCTTGGGGCCGCTTGAAATTATTTTGCCCGAATTTACCCAGAAGATTCAAAGTGAATGGGCCTCGATCGATCGCATGCTTGAAGATCGTGAATGTATACCGGCGGCCAATGCGGCGCATAAGCTGGTTAGTGCTATGTTGCTGGTCGAAGCCCGTGTAGCCAGTGATCAACTACGTTTGTTGGAAAGTCGGCTGCGTGACGGCGCTCTTGAGAGTGAAATCGAAAAAGTGCGCGCGATTTGCCGCGAGGAAATCGAGGCCGTTGCCGGGGCGCTCAAGAACGTGCTTAAACGTCGCCAGCGAATCAACGAAGCTCGTTGACCGAGGTGAAACCGCGTTTGAGTGCGTAGGATTGGAGCTGCATCGCGTTGTGAAGGCCAAGCTTTCGCATGATGTTGCGGCGGTGAGTTTGGACGGTTTCCGGACTGAGCGCGAGCATGGGTGCGGCTTCTTCGTTCGTTAGGCCTTGTCCGAGAAGTTCGAGGACTTCCTGCTCTTTGTCGGTTAGGATGCGCGAAAAATTCTCGGAATTGTGCCCCATCTGACGGCGGAGTTGTTGCACGGTGTGCCCGAAATAACAGCCGCCTTGCATCACCGTATCGATCGCGCTGACGAGTGCCTCCATGGGGTCGTCCTTGTGCACGTAGGCGTCGGCTCCGGATTGGA
>JAYTWC010000381.1:0-33748 GCA_043743635.1 Verrucomicrobiota bacterium
CCCTAAGGTTTTTCTTGGGTTCGCACGCCGGGCTAAAAGGCCGCGCACCGGGAGACCTGCATCTACCGTTTTTTCGGTAGGCAGCCATTCTCGCGACCATGCCCGGACAGTGGTGCATTACGTACATCGAAATGCGATGAAACGACTCCCGTCACCCGAAATTTTGATCCGTCAATGGCTGCAAAACCCGCATGCCTTCACGGTCGGCGCGTTCGTTTTGGCGGGCGTTTTTCTTGGGATTGCGGTCTGGCTGATCCAACGGAATCTCCGCCACAACGAACCCGGCCTGCGCGCGCCACTGGCATTGCCGTTCGCCCTGATCATCTCCGCCGCTGGAGTATTTGGCGCGTGGCGACTGCCATCACCATGGAATCTTGTAGCGGGCGGTGTGGTTTGCACACTCGCCGCGCTTCTCTTCTACTACGCCGATCATCGCCGCTGGGTCCGTGACCCAGCCGGCAAGAGCGTCGCGGACCGGTGGCAAATCGTGCTCATTTTCGCCGGTTTCCGGTGGACGCGCGACAAGGCCAACCGGCATTTCTTTTTCTCCGGCGACACCGGCTCCGGCAAAACCTCCGGCATGAATGGGCTGCTCGCCGCACTCATCCGGCGCAATCCGACGCTCGGCGGAGTCGTCATGGCGAACAAGGGCGACGAGTGGTTTTATCTCGAATGGCTCGCCAAGAAATACGGCCGCACCGCCGACATCATCCGCCTCCGCCCGCGTCTGGTCGGCGAAACCGGCAAATCACTGCACCGGTTCAACGTCACCGGCGACGCCCGTCTGCCGTTCACCACGCGCGCACGCATCCTCGTGGATACCGCCGCCGCCCTGAATCCGAAGGACGAAAAGAGCTTTTTCAAAATGAAGGGCGCAGCCCACATCGGGCGTGCGTTCGAACTTTTGGCCGACATCGGTCGCCCGGTCACCGCCACCAATGCCTACAATCTCCTCACGTCTGAAAAGGAATTGAAGGCCGCGCTGGAGAAACTGACGGAGCTTGACCCGACCGAACGCCGTATCCGTCTGGCGGAGACATTTGATCAAACCTATCTCAAACACGAGGCGAAGGAGCAGCGGGCCGGTGAAATCGGCACCTCCCAGAACTACCTCGAATACCTCGGCACGCCCGAGATCGCCGAAATCTTCAGTTCTAACGAACCAGACACCTGCACCATGGCTGACGTGGACAAAGGAAAAATCTTCTGCATCGACGTTCCCCAGGACTACACGACCGAGCGCCAGTACGTTTTCACCGTCGCGAAATTGCTTCTCTATCGGCACGCCCTCCGCCGCTACGCGCTGCCACCGCACCAGAAATACGCGCTCAACCAGCTCATCTTCGTCGGCGATGAATTTCAGAACGCCATCACCGCGAGTCACGACGGCACGAGCGATTTCAACGTCATCGACCGCCTGCGCGATTGTATGTTGATGCTGGTTGTATCCGCTCAGGCATTCGAGTCGCTGATTCCGCCGCAGACGAAGGAACAAGCCGAAGTTCTCGCGCTCAATCTGAAGAACCTCTTCATGTATCGCGCCGCGTCCGAATTGGACGCACTCCGCTGCGCAAATGCCCTCGGCAAGCACTGGATCGAACGCTCAACCCGGACCATCCATCAGGATCACACCGCCCATAGCTATCAACGGGTGGAGGAATTTCTGATCAAGCCACACGAGTTTCGTAACCTACCTGACCACATCGCCGTCGTGCGACATTGCACAAACGGCTTCAAGAAAGTTAATCTTCGCCCGTCCTAAACCCATCAAGCCCCGAACCCGAATCGATGAATCCGAAAGACAGCTCCGAAATCACGGTGCAGACATTGCTCGCACTCAGGCAGGAAAGTGACGCACTCAGGGTCATCACCGAAAAACTCCGCGTAAAAGAAATGGGACCAGCCGACCACATCCGCACCAAACACGAGGTGAAGGCTTTTGTTGAATCAGGTGACGTGGAGGCAGCCGAAGCGCTTATCAAACAAGCCAGTGAACGCACGTCAGCCCAACACGCGATCACGGAGCGAAATTCCGAGCAGCAACAGAGGGGCCAACGGATGGGGCAGTAGGAAAAACCTCAGATTTTAGTAACAATCTTAGTGCGGAGAAGCGGCGGTTTGGCCCATCGATTCATGAAACACGCGGAATATGGAAAAGAAAGTTTCGAGTTCCGCTTGAGTGTTCTCAACCGACAGACTGACACGAATGCACCCTTGTGCGAGTTCATGGCTGAGCCCCATAGCCGTGGCGACATAGGAGGGACTTTGGGCACCGTGTGATAACAACTCCGTTGGAGGCATCAGTGAAAAGTTTTTCGGATCAGCCAAATTATCGCTAGGCTTTGGTTCAGCAGCGGCCATGGTTGGGCTCGGTGAACTTGGAGGAGGAACGGTCGGCGGGTTCGTCGGCGGTGCTTCAGAAACTCTGGCCGCGCTCATTCCGTTCGGCGATTTTGTTTTCACGGCCTTAGGTTGCGCTGCGCCAGGTTTACCACTGCGCACTTCATCGGCCGTCAAACAGAGCGCCTTCGCGAGACCTTCGATTTCTTCCTCACGCATGTCGCAATAGCCTTTTTCAATTCGTGAGTAGCGGGCCGGCTTGATTCCAGCTGCAAGCGCGAGCGCCGTTTGGCTGGGAAAATTTTCAGTCCGCAGTTTTTTGAGCCGGTCAGTGGCCATTATGATACCTTCATAGGTGTGTTGGAACGGTCAGGTTGCCCGTAGCACGCAAAGCCCGTCAATAGCTACATCGGTCATCTGCAAATCCGGATTGAGAGAAATCTACCCACACCAAGAGCCTGATGATGAGCCGGGGAAATGCCTTTCCCTCGTGCGAGTCTGCGTCTCGCCCTCCCCTTTCGAGCGGGGACACCCCGCAACGCCCCGATGCGCTGCGCGCTTCTTCTTCCAGGTGACTGGCCGCAGCGTTCTCCAGCTTACCAGACGGTCAAGGTCGCGTTGCTCCCTCCGCGACGGCGCGCTTCCCCTTCGTCGGGACGGCAGACTGTCCGCTCCTCAGTGCGCGCCTTCGCTTGACTTAGCCCGGTGCGCGGGAACGTCCGCTGCCAGAGCGCAACACGCACTCATTTCCGAGTGCCGGCGACGAGGCGCGGCGTTTCTTGTCATGCAAATCGAATCCATCTCGCACGAACCTCCGTATCGCACCGGCTCGCTCAAAGGCCTTACGCTCTCTGAAATCCAGGAGATGCTTCCCAACGTTCAGCCGGACACCCGTCCATCAGCCGACCGAAAAGTAACGATCATGTGGCGATTCATCGCCAATGGGGAACTATGTGGAATCTGGAATTATCGCCGGAGCTACGAAGTGCTCGGCGAACTGTCGACGTTTGGGCCGGATACTGTTTTCGAATCTCTTTTCGCGAAAGCCTACGAACCGTTCTAACGGTTGCCTCGGGCCAGACACGGGCGAACCAAGCCCGCCCGTTTTCACATCAGTCCTAATCCATCTCCTAGATGTAATGCCGGCTGAGGCCGGATTTTTCTAGCGCGAGCGTTCGGGTTCACCGCTCCGGTGCTTCGCTTCGATTTCGGTGCTAGGCCCTTCCCTGCGGTCGGAGACGGCTTGGTTTCGCGCTCACGGCCGCCGCTGGCGATTCGTTGCCCAAGCGCAATTATTCGCCAGGTTGACTCCCTTTCGCAGGCTCCGGTCGCAACACCGGCGGCCTTGCCGCGCTTTCACCTGCGCCGACTCCTCCCTCCTGTCACGGCCTGTCGCCTGCACTCCGCTCCCGCACCTGCGCGGTGAATCCGCCCGCCCGAATCAAATGAATGGTCTAAATCAGCAAGGCTGCGCCTCAAGGTAGCTGGGCGCGACCGCTGGGCACGCTGTGTCCAATCGGACGGCACAGCGGTTTGTCCCTTGGAAAGTCAACCTCATGGCCATTATCCCTTTGAAAGAGAAATGGCATGAAGCGTCTTTTCAAAATTTACATGTCCTTACAGCCCTTGTCCGAATCGCCACAACCATGTTCGGGGACTGCGCCGCTTTTCTTTGGCCCTCCGCAAGTCAGCATGGATCTACCAAAATATGGATTTTTTACGGGACCGGTTGCCTGTACCCAGTCGGCTTTCACCATCGGGCAGGTCATCGTTGTGAAACCTTTCTTGTCGACGGCGAGTGGTTCGATCGATGCGCTCAACGCCTTGAAAGCATCGCGTGCGCTCGGGAGATCCTTTGCCTTCGCAACCGCAGTCGCTTGCTCTGCGATGCGCGCCTGATCGGCCATGCCGGCATGTTCAGCGAGCGCGGCGGCAGAGCTCTGAGCAGCGGCAAGATCGTCGGCTGCCAACGCATCGGCAATTTTGACGTAAGCAGGAAGGAGTTCGGCAGTCGTCGCAACGGTTTCAGCCGAAGCGAGACGAACAAAGCCGGTGGCAATGACACCGGCGAGGAGCAAACAAGTTAGTATCTTCATCGTTGGTTAAACGTCGTGACTGAGCGAATCCCTCAACAATTTTTTCCTCCTACCAACTCAGCGGACTGACTTGAGGAACTTGGCAATCTCCTCGACGCCGTGCTCACCGCCAAGGCTGCGGCTGGCGCGCCGCAGCCTTGCGTTGGCTGACATCACTACATTTTCATGCCCTTCATGTCATCCCCTTTGAGCATGGAAGCGGGATACTGCGTCTCGATGTCCTTCAGAATTGTCTGAAGCCGTTTGAAGTTCGCTTCGGTTCCGGCCTGGTCATTGGCGTCGCCGGACTTGTCCAGACGGTCGGCAAGTGAAGCAACGAATTTCGCACTCGCTTTGACCTTGGCGAGTTTGTCAGCGGGCAGATCCTTCGATTTGTCCGGCAGTGCGTTCACGTAATCGCGAATTTCGAAAGCGATCTCATGTACTTTATCGAGCTTCTTTTCGGCGATGGTTTTTCCGAGTTCTTCCTCGTGCTCTTTAACCTCGCTCCAGATGGCAGCCACCGTATCGGGGATCTTGGCTTTGCCACCTTCGTGCTCGTGTTCGTCCATGGCCGAAGCAATGGGGACCAAGCGGAGGGCGAAGGCGAGAAGCAACAGTATTCTGGGCAGTGTGTATTTTTTCATGGTTCAGTTTCTTTGTTGGCGGTTGATGATGATTGTGGTTAAAAACGAGGGAGGCAACCGATCCCGGCCTTCGTTCTAAAGTCGTCAGGCAGGTTCCTTTGCTGTGACCATTGGCATTGGGTCTCCGGTCGTCCTCGCTTTGCGGCGCTCGCGGATTTCCTCGATCTTGTTATAGAGCGTCGGGATCAAGATCATGTTGAGGAAGGTGGACGTGGCCAGACCGCCTAAAATCACGTGGGCCAGCGGACGTTCCAGCTCCTTGCCGGTGGGACTGCCCCACAACAACGGCACAAGACCCAGCGCGGCTGTCGCGGCGGTCATCAACACCGGATTGAGGCGGTCGAGCGATCCTTCGATCACCGTTTCGTGCAGCGATTTCCCCTCGGCCCGAAGCTGGTTGTAATGGCTGACCAAAATAATGCCGTTGCGCGAAGCAATGCCGAACAAACTAATAAATCCAATAATCGTGGGTACGCTCAGGTCACCGCCCGTAAGATAAACGGCGATCACGCCTCCGATCAGCGCCAGCGGCAGATTAAGCATCACCAGCACCGCCTCGCGCATGGTGCCGAAGGCTTGATACAGCATGAGGAAAATGCCGACCACCGCGCCGATTCCGAAAATCGTGAGAATCCGCTGCGCTTCCTGCTGGCTCTGAAACTGGCCGCCGTATTCGACAAAGTAGCCGGAGGGCAGCTTGACCTGCTCGCCTATTTTTTTCTGCGCCTCGGCGATCAGCCCGTTCAAATCGCGCCCGGCGACATTGCATTGGACGACGATGCGGCGCTGCACGGCCTCGCGATTGATAAAGTAGGGACGGTCCTCAAAACGAACCTCTGCGACTGCGCTCAGCGGAATCTTGGCACCGTCTTTGCCGAGTGCAGGAGCATCCACGAGAATGTTGCGAATGGTTTCGAGATCGCTCCGCGCGGGTTCGTTCAAGCGCACAAAGAGGTCAAACGTCTTGCGGCCTTCGAGCACTTGCGAAACGACCGTGCCGTTTAGGAGCGTTTCGATGGTTTCGGAAAGACTGCCGACGTTCAATCCGTAGCGGCTGGCCTTTTCCCGATCCAGTTTGATCGTGAGCTGCGGGACGTTGATCTGCTGCTCCAACGCGAGGTCGGCGACGCCGGAAATGGACTGCATTACCTTCAGCACCTGCTGGCCTTTCTGACGCAGCACATTCAGATCGTCGCCATAGATTTTGATGGCAACCTGGGCGCGAATACCTGACTGCACCTCGTCCATCCGGTGGGCAATGAACTGGCCGACGTTGAAAACCGTGCCCGGGATTTCTGTAAGGTCGGCACGGATACGTCGCAGCAATTCATCCGGCGGCATGGTCTTGTCGCGGCCGTAGTCCAGCTTCACGTCGAACTCGCTGAAATTGGGCGGTTGGGCGTCTTCGTCCAGTTCGCTGCGGCCTGCGCGTTGCGAGATGGAGGCCACTTGCGGATATTTCAGCAGCTTCTGCCGCACCAGCCCACCGAGCCGCATGGATTCGTCGAGCGACGTGCCCGGCAGCGTGCTCATCGCGACGATAAAATTGCCTTCGTGAAATTCCGGGAGAAACGAACGGCCAAAAAAGGGAACGACCGCAATCGCTATGCCGGCCATCAACAGTGCCGCGATCACCACCGGCCAGACGTGCCGGATCGCGAGAGCGAGCAGACGTCCGTAAATTTTTTTTAACCCCTGCGCGACGAAGCTTTCGCGCAGTTCGCTCTTCGAATTGCCGATGAGCAGGTAGCAAAGGACGGGCGTAACGGTGACGGCCACGATCAGCGAACACAGCAACGAACCGAGGTAGGCAATGCCCAGCGGGCTGAAAATACGTCCTTCAAGTCCCGACAAAAAGAAGATCGGCAGAAACACGATGCCGACGATGAGGGTCGCATAAACGACGGAATTGCGGATTTCCGTCGAACCTTTGTAGACCACCTCCAAAATTGGTTCCGGATTCGGAGACTCGCGGTTGAGACGCAGCCGACGGAACACATTTTCCACGTCGATGATCGCGTCGTCCACGACCTCACCAATCGCAATCGCCAAGCCGCCAATCGTCATCGAATTGAGGCTCACGCCGAACCATTTGAGCACCATGATACCGCCCAGCAACGACGCTGGCATCGCGAGAAAACTGATGAACGAGGCGCGAAAGTTCATCAAAAACACAATCAATACAATAGTCACAATGACGCCGCCCTCGATGAGCGCCGCTTTGAGATTGTAAATCGATCCCTCAATGAAGTCAGCCTGGCGAAAGACATGAACGTCCAGCTTCACGTCTGACGGCAGTTGTTTTTGGATGTCGGCCAACGCCTGCTCGACCTTGTAGGTGGTGGTGAGTGTGTCCGCACCGTAGGCCTTCGAGATTGTGCCGATGACGGCGTTCTTGAGATTGAACGCGCCATCGCCGCGCTTGATCTCCGAACCAAACTGAACGTCTGCCACGTTGCGGACGTAAATGGGCGTGCCTTTGACGTATTTGATGACGGTGTTGCGAACATCGTCGAGCGATTCGATGCGGCCCACGCCGGTGACGATGTATTCCCGCCCAGGAGCCTGAAGGAATGCGCCGGGAACGTTGAGGTTGGACTTGGCGAGCGCGTCACGCACCTCGGAAACGCTGACCCGGTAAGCGCGCAAGCGGTCTGGATCAAGCAACGCCTGGTATTGCTTAACTTCGCCGCCGATGCTGACGGCGGAGGCGACGCCGCCGAGCGCGAGAATACGCGGGCGGATTTGCCAGTCGGAAATGGTACGCAACTCCATCGGCGAGCGCGTGTCGCTTTCGAGACTATATTTAACCATCCATCCGACCGCCGAGGTGATGGGCAACATCACGGGCGCTTGCGTGCCGGCGGGAAAACGATCGCGTACAGATTGGATTCGCTCGTTCACCAACTGCCGCGCCAGATACACGTCGGTGCCCCAGCGAAAAACGATGGTGATGGTGGACAGCCCGACCGAGGAGGAGGAGCGGACATTTTCCACGCCCGGCGTGCCATTGACGGCGCTCTCGATGGGAAAAGTGATCAGCGACTCGGTGTCTTCGGGCGCAAGGCCGGGTGATTCGGTCTGGATCACGACCTGCGGCGGCGCAAATTCAGGGAACACGTCCACCGGCATGTGCTGCGTCGTGTAGCTCGCGGCGACAAGGAACACAACCAGCCCGACCACGACAAGAAGCCGGTTATGCAACGACCAGAGAATCAGTTTGTTAAACATACGATTTTGCCTGGGTCGCGGTTCAATCTTTGTCGGCCGCAGGCTTTTTGCCGCCGGTCAGCCAGGCGGTGAAAAGTTCGCGCTGACCTTGAATGACGATCTCGTCGCCAGGTACAAGACCGTCTTTGACTTCGATGTACCGGTCGTCTTCCGCGCCCGTCTGGATATCCACGCGATTGAAGGTGTCGCCCGTGCGCAGGAAGACGAATTTCTCGCCACCATCCGACAGCACGGCGGACTTTGGCACGGTGAGCACGTCGGGATTTTGGGCAAGCAACACCGCGGCCTTGACGAACATGTCGGCGCGCAATTTTCCGTCGGGATTTTCCACGGTCAGCCAGACCGGCAGCGTGCGCGTGTCGGGATCGAGTTCCAGACCAACAAAGGTTACTTTGCCTGCAAACTCGCTTTTCGAAAAACTCAATGCCGTGATGCGCGCGGTCTGGTCCAACTTTATTTTGGCCACGTCTTCCTCATAAACCTGCGCGACGACGATGACCCTCGAAAGGTCCACGATATGGAACAGCTCCGTGCTCGGTTCCACGGAGTCGCCTATCGCCACACCACGGTCGTTGACAACTCCGGCGACCGGCGCCGATACGGTGATTTCAGGAGGAGGATCGCCGAGTTGCCGCGACTGGATGACAGCTAGTTTCTGGCCCTTTTCCACGCGGTCACCCACACGCGCAAAGAGTTGTTCAACGCGTCCAGGGATGCGTGTGGTTACGTGCGCGTGTTGGTCGGGATGAATTTTGACACTGCCGTTGAGGAGCAAAATAGAGTCGATGGAGCGAAGGTCGGCCTTGCCGGTTTCCAGCCCGATGGAGTCCTGCTGCACCTTGGTCAACACCACCGGCCCGCCACCGCCGCCACCGGTTTCAATCTGGCCTCCGTGGGCGAAAAGCTTTAGTCCAAAACCGACCCCAAGGGCCAATATCGCGATCCATCTAATACAGGCTGATTTCATAAAAGTAAATTATCTGCTGTGCGTCTGATCGTAGGGCAGCGTCGCCGTGGCCGTTTCCCACTCGGTCTTCGCTTTAAGAAACTCGCCCAAGGTATCGAGATAGGACTGGCGCAAGGCGGTCAATTGCTGCTGCGCCTGAATGACGGCAGTAACGGCGAGCAGACCGTTGGCATAGCCTTGCTGGACCAAAGCGAGATTATCGTTCGCCAGGTTAGTGGTTTCGTTCGCATAGCTGTCTAGGACTGCTGCCAGCCGGATCTGTCGCTTTTCCGCATTTTTGATTTCCGCGGATATCTGCAATTCGAGCGCACGCATTTCCGCCAGCGCACGCTGACGAGTTGCTTGTACCTCACTGAGCCGACCCTGGTTCTTGTTCCACAGAGGAAGCGGCACCGACACACTGACGCCAATCGAATTATCGAGCTTGCCGCCGACCGGCGGAATGAACCGCGCATAATCGCGACCGTAGTCGAGCCCAACGGTCACATCTTCCCATTTTTCCGCGCGGGCCAATGCCGTTTCCGCCTCAGCCCGGTCGATCCCTAGCGCAACGAGTTGCCGGTCGGGCCGGCGACTGATCGCCACGCGCACAGCATCCGCGCTGTCGGTGACGAGGTACTGAGTGCTGAGCGAGCCGGAGAGATTCAGCAAAGCATCAGGGTCCCGTCCTAAAAGTGCATTGAGTGTGGCCGTCCCGGCATCCCGCTGGCTGAGCAATTCGGCCTGCGCCAAAACGACCTGTTGCAAGGCCAGCTTGGCCGCATTGACATCGGCGGCCGACACCTCGGCAGCCTGTAGTCGGCGCTCAGATACATCAATCAGCGCGCGAATGCTATCTTGGATCTTTTCGTTGGTTCTAATTTTTTGTTGGATGACGAGCAGTTCCCGCGCCCGCCCCAACACCTCGCCAGCGACAAGCCGCTCCTGATTGCGCACCTCCGCGGCAGCCCTCGCCACATCCACACGCGCAACCGCCTTCGCTTTGGCTAGGCGCCCGGTGATGGGGAAACGCTGTTTGAAACCGAGCGAGAGGTTATATTCGCCTTCGTTGCCAAACAGGACGTCATTCGCCTGACGCAGCTCGACTTCGGGGTTGGGACGAACTCCGACCTGTGAGAGCCGTCCTTCCGCCTCGCGAATGGCAAAACGGGCGGCGGCCAGATCGCGGTTTTCCGCGAGCGCAATAGCCACGGCACCTTCCGGCGTCACTGGCTCGTCAGCACGGACCACAAGCGCCGTCATGGCACACCAAAACCCTGCAAGAGTGAATAGGCGAAAAAACATGAAAACGAACATTTGATGGCGTTATGACCGCGAGAAGATTTTGTTATTAAAACGCTCCAGCGCGCAATATCCCTCAAAAAATCTTCAGTGTCGTCCACCGTGACGCCGCCAATCCCGCCAAAACCCCGACGCCCGCGCCCAAATCCATGGCCAATGCCTCCTGCGAACATGGGCGCAAATAAGCTCAGGACAGCTGGCGAACGCTGACGCATGCGCACCCAGTCGGAACCAGTTTATCTGGCGGGTTTCTCGTTTCGTGCCATGGGATAGCTCCCGTGCATAAACCGCGTCCCCCTTTGAAGCTGGCAAATTCAAGAAAGTCCTCAGCCAAAACTCCGCCTCACGCTCTTTCCGCCGCAATCAGTTGCCTAGCGGTCGGCCAAGGCAAGAGACGCGTGGAAACAATACAGCGCTGGTCCTTGGCCATTCCGTCAAAACCCGTAAGACGCCTCCAAAGCAAACCAGGCACGGGTGCCTGATCCTTCACGAAGAGGCGACCACGCAGAATTCTGCCCCAGCGTTTCGACGACATGCACTTCGGCCACGATTGTCGTGTGGGCTCCGATCCGATACGGGAGCCTTACTTCGGCCCCCCAATAGGTGTAGGCATCGCGAGTGGTTTCGCTGGTCGTGTCGGGCAGGACGTCTTTTCCGTCGAGATTACCCCCATACAGCCGGCATTCGAGGAAGGCTCCCCAACTCTTCAAAGCGATGTCGTATGACGTTGAAACCTCAATTCCTAGAGACCGGAGGCGTATGTCATAGGAAGTCTCAAGACCGAACCTCAAACCACCGCCAATATCCCAATTCAGCCGTAAATCTGATTCGAACGAGTGGGATGCAGCTCCTTTGACGTAGCCGTCAATGTACCAAAAATGAGTACCCGAAGCTTCCACTGTCACCGTTTTGGTCAAAGCCCAAACGTAACCGAGAGATGACCGGAATTCTCCCGGCTCGTCGGATTTGAACGGGTCGCTATACCACAGATGCCCGCGCCAGCCATACAGAGCCCCGTCGAGCCCTGCCTGCCAAGCAGCGCCTGAACGTTCGGCTCCCCGGAAAACGTTGCGTGATGCAACAACGGTCGTTGCACCGAAGGACAAATCGTCATTTTGCCATCGCGAGCTGGCCTCTTCCGCCACCGCAGGCGTGATGCAACGCGTATGAAAAAGCAAAACCAACACAGCGATACTAAACGCGCACGACGTATTTTTCATGCGCATGGAAGTGGGCATTGCTCCAAAGTTATGCGGCAGTTGGGGATGGTATATAGTTTATTTGATTCTTCTAAAATCGAGGCAGGTGGCTGATTGCAGCCCGCTCCAATCAAGATTTTATGAGCCCGATTTGGCACAAGCACCGCAATCGTGTGCGGCGGGAACTGTCTTAGACACAAGCGGACCTTTGCCGTTTGCCCAGTCGCGACTGGAGACTTCCGTGGTGCCAGCGCACACATGACAAACCTGCTTGGTGCCGGTCTGTACCAAGACCGGGGTTCCGCGACCATTTGGCCAAGTCTGACGGAATTCTTTTACGGCAACCGTTTCTTGGCCGGAACAGGCGACGGCAGCCTTCTGCGTGACGGGCTGTGGGTTGGAATCTGCCACTGGGCGCCAGTACTGGATGCCGGGGCCGGCATAAGCACTGCCAGCGATAACGAGTAAAGCGACGAGGCCAATGGAACGGCGCACTGCGCTTAGAGATGTGTTTACTGTTTTCATGAGGGTTTTTGAGTTAAGGGTTATTGTTCTCGTAGGATTATACGTTTCTCACTCGTTGTTTCCCTCGCGTATTTTTTGCCTAAAACACCCCAATTTTTGCGCAGTAAACACCCGCCGCGAACGGATACCGTTGGCGAACTTAGTGGGCATGATCGTAACTTACAGAAAACATGAAGCCGCAAGTTGCCCTGCGGCTTCATGTTCATGGGTGCTTAAACACACAATTATTCAAGCACCTCCACTAACATCCCATGACCTATGGGAAATTGATGTCGAGCTGGGTCGTGAAAGTGTTTTTCCCACCGGTCTTCGTGTTGTTATAGATGTCGTAGGCGAAGATGACCGAGGTGTTCTTGGAGAAGGACCAGGCGAAACCGAAATTAAACGCGCCGTTGGCGCTTTTTCCGCTGGCGTAGTCGATCGCTAACCAGAGTTTATCGGAAATTTCGCTCATCGTGCGATCCCAAGTCAGAATCACGCCGTCGTTTGCGGCCTTGCCGTTCTCATCGACTAGAACGCGCTTGCTGCCACTGTAGTAGCCAGCGGAAAAGCGTCCGAGGGAAGGGAACGAGGCGGTCTTCGGGAGTGTTTTCGCCACGAGCGCGTAAGCGATGTTCTGCGTGGTGATACCGGTCTTGGTCCCAAAATTGTATCCGCCGACAGCGATCGCGGGAGAACTGGCACCGAGTGAGCCTTCAGGTGTACCGAGCTTGGCGTTAAAATAAACAGGGTGGCTGTCGGCCGTCGATCCGAGGCCCGAGTCCATATAGTCGAAACCGGTCTCCAACTGGATTTTTTCAAACGGGAGCACTCCGACCGTCAGCCCAGCGTCGTAAACGTTATTGGTGACGCTGCCTTTATTCGACGTTCGGATGTAGTTGTCCAAGCCGAGGTGCCAAACCTTGTACGGCTGGATGTCGGTCGATGGACTCCAAATTTGCGTTGAAGGCGTTGCCTGGGCTGCGAGTGCGTAGATAAATCCCGTGGCGATTAAGAATAGAGTTCTGTGCTTGGTAATCATTTTTCGGTGGGTTGTTCGTTGGAGTCTTTAGCGATTTGCGCGCCGTGAGCTTGTGCTAGTACGTAAATCGAAAAATCTGCGCAGTAATCCAAAAGATCCGCGCAAACTCGCGGCCCCCGTGTGCGGGAACGATCTGGCAGTGTGGCGAGTTTGAGGGGTAGCACTGCGCACAGGCGTATAAGCGGTGGTTCCAACTCCATGACAACCCTCCCCAACACTCCTCTCATCGCGATGCTGTCGAAGTCTGTGCTTTTTTGCACCTATCAGGAGGCATTCGAGCGAGCCACGGGGTTGTCTATCGACTTACAGGGAGTGGACGGCCACCGATCCGAACGGCTGGAAGCGGTGAATTCCTTTTGCGGTCTGATGCGGTGCGCAAGCGGTGCTTGCGAAGAATGTTTGCGGGTGCAGCCTCAACTTTTTGCGGACAGCACGATTGGTTCGAAAACGAATGCGTGTTGTGTGGGCTTGTGCAAAACCGCAGTACCCGTGCGTGCAGGTGAAAACCTCCTCGGTTTCCTATGGACGGCCAAAGTCCTGCTTGAGGCGCCGAGCCATAATAAATTTGTGGAAATTTCGCAGGTGCTGAGGCAGGCAGATCCCGACATCGATCTACAGCCTTTCGAGAGTGCCTATTTTGGATTGCGGGTGCTCACGCCTGAACAATACGGAGCAATGATTCAGCTCCTTTCCATGTTTGCGGACGACTTGGCCGGATGTTACAGTCAGCTGATGTTGCAGCGCACCGCGATTGATGCCTCGCCGATTCTGCGAGCGAAAGCCATCATGGAGGACCACTTTCGCGGAGAACTTTCATTGAAGGATATTTCGAAGCGCGTGGGTGTCAGCGCGACTCATTTTAGTGCCCTGTTCAAAAAAGTAACCGGTCTCAATTTCCTGGAATACTTGACTCGTTTGCGGATCGAGGAGGCAAAGAATCTACTGCGGAATCCAAATTTTCGAATCAGCGAAACTGCCTTCAAAGTTGGCTTCCAATCGGTCTCGCAATTTAATCGGACGTTCCGCCGTGTGTGTGGCATGTCACCGCGAGCCTATCGTGACGTATTAGATTCCAGAAATATTCCCGCTTGGGCAACCTCGGTGGTAAATTCCGGTTAGCTAACCGTGGCCAGTACCTCGGCTGGTCTGGGCACCATTCGTTTCCTAATGGTGAGGGTTAAATCAAAACACGCCGCCAGTCTTGGTTCTGGCGGTATGTTTTTGTTGGCAGCGCTGCAAATGCCTCTTGAGGATGTTGCGACTTAATGATGGTGGCCGCCGCCAGAGCTTCCGCTGGGCGCGGTGTCACGGTAACCGCTGCCGGAACCTCCGCTGGGCATGGTGTCGCATCCGGCGAGAAGGGCTAGGCCGAGGGCGGCGCACAATAATGTAAGCAATCGAGTTATTTTGGATTTCATAGGGGAAAAGGTGAGGCGTCGTAGAATTAAACGCTGTGCGTTCAGTCCCCCCTCACTGAATCTCTAGAAAAAGCTGCGCAGAAATTATCCGCATATTTTATCGTCGCTGCAATAGAGTTGGCGAGCGGTTCGGGCTTCGACGACGAGGCTAAGCCGCCTGGCGCGTCCTTTTTTCGGAACTTTTCACGATGCCCACAGAGTTTCTCCGTTAAATTGTACCAATCAGAATTGCTCGGAATAACTTTGATTCTTCAAGGTGGAGCCAGTGTCTGGTTGCATGCATGGTTACAAATGACTTCCCGCATCGGCGAGGCGGCTTACAGAGCGGGATTTCAGTCGATCTCTCAGTTCAACCGGACATTTCAGCGAATCTGCGGAGTGTCGCCGAGCGTACCGATCCGAGTTTCATTTGCGCAAATTTGCACCTTCTTCGCTGACTGGCATGTGGTCTGCAGCAAATTTGTCCGGCCGATGATGAGCGGGCATTCACGCTGGCTCACTTGGCCACCACGTAATCTATGAACTCTCACCTCACAAAATCGTTCTCGCAGCGGCTGGCGTCCAGTGCGCTTTTTGTTTTGGCCATCGGACTAGCTTCCACGTTGCACGCCGGTCCCGGACCTCAGTATTGGGAATCGTTGCGACGTCCGGAACAATTCGAACAACTCAAAACGGGCGATAAGATTGTTTACGTCTGCAAGGAGTGCAAAACTGCTTCCGAGATAACAGTTGGTTCCCATGACCAAGCCATGGAGCTCTGCAAAGAGGGCGCGGACATCGCTTGTCCTTCCTGCAAGATGCAGACCAAAGTTACGCTCAAGCGGACACGCAATGATCCGCCGAGCCGGTCAGAAATCGTCATGGTTAACGAGAAAGGCAAGGAGTGCGCGTTTTTTGCCAAACCAACCGACAAGATGGCGGTGGCGCAGTATAGCCAGTCCTTGAAAACCCCGGCACAATTCGAGCAACTGAAGGCGGGCGACAAAGTCGCGTTTGTCTGCAACGAATGCAAAACCGTTTCCGAAATCACCATCGATTCTCACGATCAAGCCATGGATTTCTGCAAGGACGGTGCCACAGTTTCGTGTCCTTCGTGCAAGATGAAAACCAAGGTCGTGGTGAAACGGCAGCGCAACGATCCACCGACACGGCAGGAAATCGTGCTCGTCAACGACAAGGGTGAAGAATGCGCATTTTTTTTGGCCAAGCCTGCCGACAAGAAATAGCCGCAACTCTGAGTGCTTTGGAGGTGGAGCTACCTTCAGGATGAGGTGTCGGCGGGCGACGTCGTGCAGGAAACCTTCGTTCGGGTGTATTTCAAGGCGGGCAAATACGAACCACGCTCTACCGTTAAAACATGGATTTATGCGATCGCGGTGAATCTATGCCGCGACCAGTTCCGTCGCCTGGCGAAGCGGCGGGGCGACATCTCGTTTGATGAAGATCGCGGCGATGACACAGGAGGGATGGAGCCAATCGATCCCAATCCAGGGCCAGGCGCGCATGCAGTCCAGAACGATCAATTTAACCTCTTACAGCGGGCCATCGACAAACTGCCGCATGCCTTGAAATCGGCGTTAGTTCTTTTTGCGCTGGAAGGCCATTCGCAGAAAGAAACTGCGGAGATGCTCGGTACGACCCCCAAGACCGTCGAGTTGCGGGTTTACCATGCCAAGGAAAAGTTGCGGCAGATTCTTGATAGTCAGCCTGATGCCTTGACAGGTTGAAAGCTGCGTTTGCTTCAATTCGTTTCCTTATAGGAACGATTAAAAATCTTGAGGGATAATTTTGTTAGCTGCGTTGAATGATATGAACCTTGAAATATTCCAATATGATTACAATCCGTTCTCTCACTTGTTCACTCGTTGCAGCTGCGGGCCTGTTTACCGCCGGTGCACTTTATGCCGCTCACGACCATGATGCCATGAGCCACGACAATATGGGCAGTACACCTGCTGCGGACAAAGATGCCGGCTCGCGAAGGGAAAAGCGGCCTACCCGCTCGAAACCTGCGTGGTCTCGGGCGACGAATTGAAGCCAGGCGAAATGGGACCGCCGATCGACTACGTCTACAAGCAAGAAGGCAAGCCTGACCGCCTCGTCCGTTTCTGCTGCAAGAACTGCATCAAGGATTTCAAAAAAGACCCCGCCAAGTATCTGCAGAAAATTGATGACGCTGCCGCAAAAAAAGGTGGCGACGCGCATGCGCATCACCACATGTGATACTTTTTTGTGAACGTTAGTGGAAGCGGACGGTTTTGTGTGCCGTCCGCTTCTGTTCAAGAGTAGCAGTTTGGGTCAGCTTAGCTGGTTCCCCTCAAAGCGATCGCATCTTACGATTATTTTTTGAGGGATGAGGTGTCAGGCCTGCGTTGAAACCTTTGAACTACTTCTTCATGAAAAAAATAACCTCTCGTGTACTTACCTTTGTTGGAATCGCTCTCGGCCTTTTGCTTTCGGCTTGTTCGTCGATGCCGAATGAAAGTCGAGGCAGCTTGACCCCGCCAAGCAGCTATTGGTCTGGCGGTGCTGGGCACAGCGCACATTGATCGATCTCCTCCGTTAGTGGTTTGTTGTTAGATCGGCGGCGTGCGTGCTCGCATTCCGCCCGTTTTTCTCACCCATGACCCCGTTACAACTGATCGGCCGACTGCATCCGCTCGTGGTGCATTTTCCAATCGCCTGCATCGTCTTGGCGGGCGCAGGCGAGACGGTTCGACTGTTCTGGAATCGACCGCAACTTGGCGCATTTGTGACGTGGGCGCTGGGGATTGGCACGCTCGCTGCCGTTTTAGCTCTGCCGACCGGTTTCGTTTTTGCGTATGAGTACCATCCGCAGCCCTCGTTGCGCTGGATGCTCCAGTTGCACCGCTGGCTTGGCGTAGCAACGGCGGTCGTTGCTTTTACCGCATGGATTGCCGCTCGCACTTGGATCGAAACATTGTCTCCCTCCAAACGCTGGTTGCGGCGAGGCATTGTGTGGCTGGCCAGCCTCGCGTTGATTGCCACTGCACACTTCGGCGCGTTGATGGTGTGGGGCGAAGATTATTTTTCCCAAAGTTAGTCTGATCGCGCCGGATCACGGTGTTGACGTACTCTTTCGAACGGGTGTAGTTCTACCACAAAATCGCAGACTATCTGATTTATCGGCCTCGTCGCGGAGGAGGCCTCAATTTCCCAACCCAACAACTTCCTACACCACCCATTTGGAAGACGCGCTTATAGCCGCCAAACGGGTAAATGGCCTTATACCAAATATTCACAAGATAATTTCCGGCTTAGAAACCTAAACCAAAACCCGATCAGTCCGATCATTATGAAACCAACCTCAAACATCATGAACATTCGTAAATCGGTAATTCTAGTCTCTATTGTAGCCGTTACGGCGCTTGCCTCCTACGCATTGCCACCGAGCAAGCAGACATCGCCAATACCAGCTGCCTCGCTGCGCTCCACAGCCGCGTTCGAGCAGGTTCAACCCGGCGACAAAATCGCCTTGGTTTGCAAAGAATGCAACACGGTCAGCGTGCAGCAGATTGAGTCAAAGGAAGAGGCGATGAAGCTGTGTGTGGAGGGCGCTACCATGGCCTGCCCTTCGTGCAAGACCGTCGGCACCGTGGTTCGGCACGGACCTCCTGGAAAAGAAATTTCGCACACGGAGTTTCGCATGGTGAACGCCAAAGGCGAAGAATGCATGTTCTACGCTAAATTGCCGAAATAAAGTGAATCTCATGATTCCGGGTTGTGCGTTACAGCCCGGAATCAGCATTGGAGGGTGTGGCGCAGCGGATAGTGCGGAAAGATGCAACAGCCACATCTCTAGCAAGCGTTAGCGAGGGGTGATATGGAAACAGACTATGTGGGGGATCAAAAAAATACTGAGGGGTACGGCGATCGAGAAGCGTATTAGTCTGTGAACAACGAACCACTCATTTCAAACCCCATGAAAACTTCCCTCACATTCAAGATGCTGCCCAAGCTCAGCACACTCGCAATTCTCGTCTTCGGTTTAGCCGGAGTGGCCAAAGCCGGCCCTAGCATCGACTATTGGCAGCGGATGGACCGGGCCAAAGCGGATCGACAGGCGGCCGCGACCACCACGGTAACGCCACCAGCAAATCCCGGCGCCTGCACCGATTCGAAAACCGTCGCCGTCACCGAAGCCCACAAAGACTGGGCCAACGGCAAAGGCCCGACGCACTTCGTACAGGTTGGCACCAAGCAGGTCTGCAATTCCTGCGGCGGCACCACAACCGTATCGGCAAATAGCTGGGTCAACGGCAAAGGTCCGACCGAATCCATGCAGGTTCCGGTTGAACACAACTGCACATCCTCCGGCTGCAAAACCGAAAAACACTCCTAACCGAACCATCCTCATGATTTAGGTCGTCTCAGATGGGTAGCGTGGTTCACCTTCCGCTACCCATCTTTTTGTGTCACAAGACAGTTCCCGATAAATCTCGCTTCCTTCTCTTCATGACCAAGCTTCCACGCGCCTTCCTTGCGGTCACCTTATTAACACTCTTCCAAGCTGGCTGCGCCAACGTGCGGACCACGGAGGAAAAAACGGCCCGTCGAAGCTTGGCTGACATCGAGGCCACTTACCGGCCACAAGGGAAGAAACCGGAATTACCGGTGCTCACAGCGGCTTCGACGCCTGCGGACTATCTGCGTTTCGCGCTTCTTAATCACCCGCGAGTTGAGGCGACTTACTACGACTGGCGTTCAGCGGTTGCAGCTATCGCTCCGGCGCGGGCATTGCCTGATCCCCAACTGACCTTCCAAGCCGACATCACCGATACAATCATGTCGCTGATGCCAGGCCTCATGTTCGATGTCATGGCATCCGGTAAACGGGCTGCGATGGGACGCGAAGCTTCGATTGCGAGTGAAAACGCCTATCGCGTTTACGCAGTGACCCTCGTCTCGACCACGGCAGAGTTGCGCAAGGCTTGGGTCGAACTCGCCTATATCGACGAGGCGGTCGCGATTCGCCACCAGATGGCAGGCGTCCTCGATCAAGCCCTATCCGCAGCGCAGGCGGACTACGCAACCGGGCGTGGAATGGGAACGCTCGAAGAACAGACCAAAGTGCTCAATGCCGCCGCAAAATTGAAAAGCGATTTGGCCGTTTTTGCCGATCGTCAGCTCGCAGCACGAGCCCGATTCAAAGCAGCCCTCGGTCTTTCGCGTGAAGTAGCTGATCCGGTTTGGCCCTCCATGCCGTGGCCATTGGCTCCGCTCCCGAGCGAGGATGAACTCTGGAACCAAGCACTAGCGGCAAATCCATCGCTGGCCGTCATGCGGACGATGGTCAATATGGCAATCGCTCAGGTTCAGATTGCACGCACCTCCAAGATTCCCGATTTTACCGCTGGTCTGATGGTTGATACGAAGCAAAACCCGCTCATGTTTCGGCCCACGGCCACAGCAACTTTGCCGATATGGCGTGGTAAGATCAAAGCGGCGATTGAATCGGCCGAAGCGCGAACACTCGCCGCACAGGCCCGCCTCTCTGCCGAACAAGTCGGCATGGCAGCCGAACTCGCCCAGATGCTCTTTATGATCCGCGAAACGGATCGCATGTTGGCCTACATCGACAGCGCCGCTTTGCCAAATATCACGAACGCACTGCGCTCGGCTGAAGGTGCGTACGGCACGGGTATGGGCGGTTTCGCCCCCCTCGCGGAGCTTCGCTTGATGGAACTTTCCATGCGCCTTGAACGGGTCGATACCCGGCGCGAACGCGAACTCGCGGTGGCCGAACTCGCCTCGTTCGTCGCCTCCGACCTCCCTGCCGACGCTCACTTAACAACTTCCAACTACCGCTAATTTCGAACCATGAACTCGCGCCAAAACCTGCGGCTATTTATCTCCGCCTTCCTTGTCTTGATCGCTTTCGCCGTACTCCCTGCCGGTGGTGCGGAGGAACATTTGTACACGTGCGGCATGCATCCGCAGATCATCAAGAAGGAGCCAGGCGATTGCCCGATCTGCGGCATGAAACTGACGCCGATCCGTGCGAACTCCAGCAAGGCCAAAGGCTCCGCTACCACGCCTTCCGGAGAAAAGAAAATCAAATACTACAAATCGACCATGACTCCCGGTGAGGTGAAGCCCGGCCCAGGCAAGGATACGATGGGCATGGACATGGTGCCGGTTTACGAGGACGAGGACACTTCGGCGGATAACAAAATTCAAATCGATGCAGCCACGACGCAGCGGATGAACCTCAAGACCGCGCTGGTGGAGCATGGACCAGTACGGCGCGATTTCCGCACGGTCGGCATGGTCGCCTACAACGAAGCGGGGCTGCGCGACATCACGACAAAGTATGAGGGCTGGATCGAAAAACTCTACGTGAATACGACCTGGGCCATGGTGAAAGCGGGCGACCCGCTCTTCGAAATCTATTCGCCTGATCTGTACAACGCTCAGCTCAACTATCTAGTAGCACTGCGCACCGAGGCGAACGCGAGCGGACCGTTGACTCACGCCGCCCTCACGCGCCTGCAATTGTTCGACGCGTCGGAAGATTTCATCGAACAGCTAAAACAAAGTGGCCAAGCCCAGCGAAACTTTGTCTATCACGCGCCGGCCGATGGTGTGGTGATTGAGAAGATGGCGTTTGTGGGTGAAATGATGAAACCCGGAGAGCGCCTCTACCGCCTCGCAGACCTTTCTTCGGTCTGGGTGCAGGCGCAGATCTACGAGAAGGATGTTTCTTTCGTGAAAGAAGGTCAGGCGGCCATCATCCGGACGAGCTACGGCCCTGAACGCACCTTCGACGGTAGCGTGCAATTGCTCTTGCCGCAGGTGCAGGAACAGACGCGCTCCGTCACTGCACGCATCGTGCTTCCAAACGCGGACGGATTTTTGCGTCCCGGCATGTTTGTTGACGTGAGTTTCAGCGCCCAACTTTCCGATGACGCGGTGCTCGTGCCCGACGTCGCTGTCTTGCGTAGTGGCGAACGCAATACCGTGTTTGTGGCCACTGACGGTGGCTTTTTCGAACCACGCGACGTGAAGATCGGCGCTCGCAGCAACGGCAACTTCTATGAGGTACTCAGCGGACTGAAGGCCGGTGAGCGGATCGTCATTTCGGGCCAGTTCATGCTCGATTCCGAAAGCCAGCTGCGCGATGCGATTCAGAAGATGCTGCGGCCGACTGAAACCGCCGCACCTGCGGCAAATGAAAATCCCGAACCCACGATGCCGATGAGTCCGGGCGAACCCATGACCAAAGAGGTACCGGCAAAAGAAGCACCCCCTTCGCCTCATGTTCACACCGATGGCGAAGAACGCGCTGCGCACGATATGTCGGATATGAAGCTCACGCTCTACACCTGCCCGATGCCCGAACATGCCGATGTGGTGCAAGATCACCCGGGGAAGTGCCCGAAATGTGGCATGAAGCTCGTTCCAACCACAGAGGTTGAACACGGCAAAACCGCAGAGGAAAACTGGCGCAAGCAACATGACGGGCACACGGAGACGGCCCATGAACATTCGTCGATCCCGACCCAAACGAAATCTTCTTCAACTGATGTTGTCGCAATGGTTCGTCATGCTTTTAGCAAAGAAGCTCAGCCCAAAGCCACCATGACCCTGGCACTTGCCACTCTGGATTCATCGAAATCAAAAGAAACGTGCGGAAGCTGTGGAATGGATGCAGCTGCGATGGCGGCGGGCGCGGAGTGCCCGATGCCAAAATAACTAAACTACTACGCTGAGCTAACCGTCATTCCGAGCGCCCACCGTCCATGCTTAAAACCATCATCGAGTTTTCCCTGAAAAATAAATTCCTCGTCCTCGCTGCGACCGTGGCGCTGATCTTTGGCGGTATCTACTCGCTTAGAAAAATTCCGCTCGATGCGATTCCTGATCTTTCGGACACCCAGGTCATCATCTATACGGAGTGGTCCGGTCAGGCCCCTCAGATCGTGCAGGATCAAGTGACCTATCCAATCACGACCAAGATGCTGTCCGTGCCCAATGCGACGGTCGTGCGCGGATATTCGTTTTATGGATACTCTTTTGTGTACGTCATTTTCCAGGACGGCACCGATCCTTATTGGGCGCGCAGTCGCGTGCTTGAATATCTGAACGGATTGCAGGGCAGCTTGCCCGTTGGTGTCACGCCTCGGCTTGGACCTGACGCCACCGGCGTGGGCTGGGCGTTCATGTATTCGCTCAATTCGAAGAATCACGATCTGGCCCAATTGCGCTCAATGCAGGACTGGTTCCTGCGCTACCAGCTCGCCAGCGTCGACGGAGTGGCTGAAATTGCGTCTGTTGGTGGGTTCGTTAAGCAATATCAGATCACGGTCGATCCGCACCGGCTTCACGCTTATAATCTTTCGATCAGCGACGTCGCGATGGCCGTCGGGAAAAGCAACGGTGAGGTGGGTGGGCGCTCCGTCGAAATGGGGGAAAAGGAATTTATTCTACGCGTGAAAGGTTACGTCCAGAACGTCGACGACCTGAGGAAAATTGCGGTGGGCCGCGGACCCGGCGGCACACCGGTTCTCCTCGGCGAGGTTGCCAATGTGCAGCTTGGGCCGGACATGCGCCGCGGCATCGCCGAGCTCAATGGCGAGGGCGAAACAGTGGGTGGTGTCGTGGTAGTTAGGTATGGCGTGGACACCCGCAAAGTCATTCAGGACGTCAAGGCCCGGCTCGACCAAGCCATGAAGAGCCTGCCCGAAGGCGTCACTTACTCGATTGCGTATGATCGCACGGCGCTCATCGACCGTGCAGTGGAGACGTTGAAAGGAAAGCTCATCGAGGAGAGCATTGTCGTCGCTCTCGTGTGTCTGTTATTTTTGATGCATCTGCGGAGCTCGTTCGTGGCCATCGTCATTCTGCCCATCGCAGTGCTCGCTTCGATTTCCATCATGTACAGCCAAGGGCTCAGTGCGAACATCATGTCCCTTGGCGGCATCGCGATCGCCGTGGGCGCGATGGTGGACGCGGTGATCATCATGATCGAAAACGCCCACAAGCACATGGAGCATGACGGAGGGAAGAAGCCGCACTGGGATATTATTCGTGATGCTTCGGTCGAAGTCGGCCCCACGCTGTTCTATTCGCTCCTTGTAATTACGGTCTCTTTTCTGCCGGTGTTCACTTTGCAAGCGCAGGAAGGCCGCATGTTCAAACCACTCGCCTTCACCAAAACGTATTCAATGGCGGCGGCGGCGATCCTCTCGATCACCCTTGCACCCGTGCTGATGGGCTTCTTCATCCGCGGAAAGATTCCAGCGGAAGACAAAAACCCGGTGAACCGCCTGCTCATCTGGCTCTATCATCCGTTGCTTGATCTCGTGATCAAGTTGCGCTGGTGGGTGATTATTTCAGCGGCGGTTATCATTGCATGGGTCTTCTTCCCGTGGAACGCGATGGTCGCCCGGGTGTTGCCTGACGGGCATGTGAAGGAGGTCGCGATGAAGGCAGGCAAGGCTTTCCCATACCAAAATCTCGGGTCCGAGTTCATGCCGCCGCTCTACGAAGGCGATCTGCTCTACATGCCGACGACCTTCCCTGGTATTTCGCCGACCAAGGCGCGAGAACTAATTCAGCAGACCGATCAGATTATCAAAACATTCGCCGAGGTGCATCATGTCTTCGGAAAAATCGGACGCGCTGAATCCGCCACCGATCCGGCCCCGATGGACATGATTGAGACAACCATCATGTTGAAGCCCGAGGAAGAGTGGCCGGTCGTCGACATCAAAGATGGCGATGGCAAGATCATCGCACACAGGCGTCGTACTCTCGATGAGCTCACGTCGGCGATGAACTCTGCGGTGCAAATCCCTGGACTCACGAACGCGTGGACTATGCCGATCAAGACCCGTATCGACATGTTGGCGACAGGCATCAAGACGCCGGTCGGCATCAAGGTCGCGGGTCCGGATCTGCGTGAGCTGGAGCGAGTCGCGGGTGAGATCGAAGTCGCGATTCGGCGCGCGCCCGGCACCAGCACGGTATTTGCCGAGCGTGTGATGGGCGGCAACTATGTTGAATTCGACATCGACCGTGACGCGATTGCGCGCTACGGGCTGACGTTGGGTGAAGTTCAGGACGTGCTTCAGGTCGCACTCGGCGGTATGCCGCTCACGACCACGGTCGAAGGCCTCGAACGCTACGGGGTAATTCTCCGCTATGAACGCGATTACCGCGAAAACCTGGAAGCCCTGCGCGAAATTCTGATTCCCGTGAAAAGCGCCGGCAGCAGTGACGCGATGGGCGGAGGCGGAAGTACGGGGGCACTCGCCGCACAGGTGCCGCTAAGCCAGTTGGCGAAAGTGCGCGTCGTCGCTGCCCCCATGGGCATCAAGAGCGAAGCCGCCATTCCGAACGCGTGGATTTACGTCGATGTGCAGGGTGTTGACATCGGCAATTACGTGCGCGGTGCGCAACAGATCGTGAACGACGCGATCAAACGCGGTGAAATCAAGGTCCCGAGTGGCTACAGCATTTTCTGGAGCGGTCAGTACGAATACATGCAGCGGGCGAAAGCGCGACTCATGCTCGTGGTGCCGCTCACGCTCCTCCTCATTATTTTCATCATCTATCTAAACACGAAGTCGTGGATCAAAACCTCGATCGTGTTGCTCGCTGTACCATTTTCATTGGTCGGCGCATTCTGGGCACTTTATATTTTCAACTACAACATGAGCGTGGCTGTGTGGGTCGGCATCATCGCGCTTGCCGGCCTCGATGCAGAGACTGGCGTGGTCATGCTGTTGTATTTGGATTTGGCCTACGAGGATTGGAAAAGGAAGGGGCAACTGAACAATACCACCGATCTGCGCGACGCGATTTATCACGGCGCCGTAAAGCGCGTCCGACCGAAGGCGATGACCGCGGCCGTCATCATCGCCGGTCTGCTGCCAATTCTCTGGAGTCACGGCACCGGCGCTGATACCATGAAACGCATCGCTTTGCCGATGGTAGGTGGTGTGATCACTTCCACCGTCATGGAGCTGATCGTCTATCCCGCGATCTTCTACATCTGGCGCCGTCGCGGACTCAAAGAGTCACGACCGCCCGCGCAGCCAACGCTTCCACCAGCCGTCGCACCTTCGCCAGCTGAGTAATCAGGAATATTTTTTCTCACCCAACATGAAATCACCTCTTCTTCGAGTTGTTGTCATAATCATCGCGCTCTTCGGAATCGCGCTTCTCTCTGGATGCATGGCACTAGGTGACGACCACGGCGGTCATCACTATTCCGCGATCAAGACGGTGAGCTCTGATCGTTTTTAGGTTGGAGCGAAAACCCCAAAACGATGTAATGCAATCATGTCTGATGCTGATTCCAGCGCCTCTAACAAAACAACATCTAACCAACCTGGTTCATTGTATCCCAGTTACATTGCTCCAGAAGAAGGTCATCCTACCACCGCTCAATTTGTGGTTGTGAACACTGGCGATGAGCGAGGTCATGGACTTCAAGCTAAGGTTGGATTTCGCCGGGGCTCGCGTGTTGCAAAACTTGCCGGAACAATTGTCGACCATCCGACCCTGGATACGATACAGATTTCTCCGACACTGTTCTTATCTGATCCTTGGTTCTGCCGATTTCTTCTGCATAGCTGCGATCCCAATCTCGCGATAGAAATTACAAGCAGAATGGCGTTGGCGATACGGGATGTCTCTTTAAACGATATCCTAACCATTGATTATGCTGTAACTGAAGATTTTCTTGCTGCCCAATTCCCCTGCAACTGCGGGACATCGAAATGCCGCGGCTGGATAATGGGGAATCAGGAAAGGCCAAACGAGGAAGGCCGCAGATTTCTCGCGCGAATGAATCGGTGAGCACACTCTGCGTACCGCAGCTGACTCAATTTATTCGCTCTGGGTCCAATACTCCGAAGCAGCTTGCTTCGGCTTGGTTGGCAGAACGGGTTGAGACGAAAAAGTTACGAGTGGCTGGAATGCTTGCGGTGGTTCGATCAAATGCCCCGGGGTTGTTTACTCATCCGAGATCGGCGCTTGGTTGCGGCGTTCGATCCACGCCGAGGATACGCCCCCAACGTTTAATTCAACGATCGCCTGCCTGCCGGAGACGTTCCACGAGCTTCGGCATTCGTGATGTGCAAACTCAATCTTGCTTTGGCCAATCTGGATAAACTTTCGACGAGTTCGTCGTGAGTGTCGCCGAGGACGGACGGATTCGTCACGATGATTTCCTTCACCCCCGATTGCTGGGAATCCCGACACAGCCGGATAAAGTCAGAAAATTTCTTTTCGTAGTCGGGCGGGGTGAAGCGTGGCATGGACGAAGCAAACACCGACAGGAGACATATCGGCAAGTTCAACGTAACCGCAATGCCTCGGGATTTCCAACCGACAGGTGCAGCAATGACGATGCATCCAAAACCTACAGCATCTATCCGATGCTCGCTTCGCTCGATTTCTTTTAGTTCTGCCCCGTCCGTCGCGCCCCATTTTATGGGCGGTCAAGGTCGTATCGCTGCGCGATCTCCACCACGCGCAAACATTCCGCTTCCCCCTCGTTGGTGCCGCTGCGCGGCACACGGCCTCGGCGCTCCACCCAGCGCTTTGACTTTTCGCCCATCCCGAGCGGGCGCTCAAACGGGCAGCACCCGCGATCACTCGACATGTTGTTGAGTAAGGGAACGCGGCTCGCGCGAGCGCTCACCATGCGCGTTTTTGAAGCCAAAATGGTTTACTCCCTCGTTTCACTCGGCGAAGAGGTTCAGCTCGATACCCCGGCCAAGGTTGCCGACTACCTGCGTTCTGCCTTCGACGAAAATCCGATGCAGGAAGCGTTCTACTGCGTCTATCTTGACCGCAAGAATCACCCCCTTGGTCGCCATCTCATCACACTCGGCACGGCCACCAGCACACTCGTGACGCCGAAGGAAGTGTTTCGCGGAGCGATCATCGCAGGCGCGGTCGCCATGGTCGTCGCGCACAACCATCCTTCCGGCGATCCGGCCCCAAGTTCAGCCGACATCCAGGTAACGCGGTCGCTGCGCGAAGCCTCTCGCATCCTCGACATCGAACTCCTCGACCATGTGATTTGCGGTGAAACGAAAGCCGATCCGACCGGTCGCGGTTTCTACTCCTTCCGCGAAGCGGGCCTCTTGTGAGGTCCGCTTTCCCGCTCCCGGCGGTTCGCCGCCGGGAGTTTTTTTTCGTTCGTATCCTCCGCGCGTTGGGCCTACGCAGCGGTTCCGTTTGTAGGCAGCTTGATTGCCCCCTGTTCGAGCGCCTTCTTTAACAGCCCGACAAGTTCTGCTGTGTCTAGCGCGGGAGTGGCGGCAGCCGTTTCCGGAGTGAAGAATGAAGTCGGCTCAATCTTGCTCGATACGTAAAATTTTCGAGTCACTCCGATGGTCGAATGCCTGAGCCCCGCGCTCGCCGCGAAGATGCCACGACGTTGAGCAAGATGGGAACCGAACTCTTTGCGGAGCGTGTGAATCTTGGAGGTCGAGTGCTTGATTCCTTTGGCAGCCAGCCAACGGCACAGAGCGGCGTATTCTTTTTTGCACCGGTAGTGACGTTGCAGGCTGCCGATACGCGGTGCGATATGCGAAGCAAGGACGAATTCCCCGTCGCTCACCGCCGTGTGCTTTCGCAGCACGTCCGCGAAGCGGGTTTCGAGCTGAATTTTTCCGACCGAAGAATCACTCTTCAAACGACCATACTTGGTCGGCGCGATTGTGACCGTGCCCGTTGGTAGGTCCACATGCGCCCACGGGAGTTTATCAATTTCGTTCCGTCGCATACCTGCACCGATAGCCAAGATAAAGATGACGAGAAGATTTCCGGAAAGCTCCTTGAATGCAGCTTCGATCAATTGCTTCGCGTCCACTTCCGAGGTGTAGAAGTAATCCGACTCACGCTCCGAGATGAACTCCACGCCTTCAAAGGGCAGAGGTGAGGGCAACACCAAATTGGAGCACTTAGCGAGCACACGCCTCAAAACGCGTTTAGCGAACAGCGCGCGCGCATTGCGCAAAATGCCGTTAACGGTGTGCTCGTTTTGCGTGCGTTCTACCGAGCCGGGCGGATTGCGACTCACGTACGCGTCGCGCCAAGCCGCCACCTGATCCGGCGTGATCGTATTCATCAGAGTGCTGTCCACCGTCAGCCGCCATTTCGAGGGGATGGGGCCGCCTGAGAACTTATCGGAACCGCCAAACTTGATCCGACGAATCCCACTCACAATCCGACGAAACCGAGACGCGTAGCCATACGCAGTGCTCGGGTCCAATTGACCGTGCAGACTGACCAACTCAAGATAACGTCCCAATGTCAGATCAGAACGCTCCGCCGCGAATTCGGGTTTGTATTTTTTGCGGGTTGCATCCCAACCATTCAGACGAAGAAATTGGTCGATCTCGCGCGCCATCTTCGCGGCAGCATCGAGGTCCGGCCCGAGTTCAAACCAGTCGCGCTTTTTACGGCACTGCACGCGAATCAAGTATTGCGGCGCCGCGTGCCGTCCGTAGTATTTTCGCGTGTTGCGTTGGATGCGCCGTTTCAGCTTTGCGAAGCTGCCATGCGTGCTAACGGAGGGGCTGGAATTCTTGCCCACTTCTTGCCCACTTTTTAGACTTTGTTGAGCGTTTTCGTTTTCGAGGAGATTTTTCATGGTGCGACAAAACTTCCTCGTAAGTTGCTATCCACCAATACCACAAAGCGGACATCTTGACGGAAAAAGCGGACATCTTACAAGGCTTCCAGCACCCTAAGGTCGCTCTTAAAATCCTTTGTCCGAAAGGACGTGCCGGTTCGAGTCCGGCCGGGGGCACCAAAAAATGAAGCCGCGTTATGATAAGCGCGGCTTCGAAAGTTATTTTTGAAAAGATCAGCGCTTCAAAGCCGCTTGCAATCGGCGGGCCGCACCGGCGGCAAAAACAAGGGCAAGAAAACCGAAACTCGGAGCACCACCGCCGCCGCCACCACTCGAACTACTCGATGATGAACCGCCGCCGCTGGAGGAACTGCTCGACGATGAACTTGAGCTGCTCGACGAACTGGAACTCGACGAAGATGAGCTCGAACTGCTGGAACTCGATGCGCTAACAATAACCTTGCTGCCCCAAATCGCGGTACCGTCGCCGGAAATTGCACTGAAACAGGGGGCCCACGCTTGGTTGTCATTGTTCCATTGGCTCGAATAAACGCCGCGGTAAACAACACCGCCCAGAGTGATTATGGCGTTATGGTCACCCGCGAGCTGCCAGGTTCCGGTCGCGGTGCCAGTAACAGCCCCGCCGGAGTTGAATGTAATGACGGTGGACAGTTTGACCGTCGCGGTTGTGTCTTTGCCATGGTTGATCAACTTGAAATCGCCAAGGAGTTGGTTGGCATCGGTGGTCGCGATGGTTTCCCCGGCGTAACGTTGGGGTGCGGCAACAAACCAACCGTCAGCGTTCAGATATAGCTGATGGGCACGGACTTCATGAACCTCGCCGGTACCGACAAAACGGGAGTGAAACACCATGATGTATTTTCCAGTGGAGGAATCGCGATTGATAGAGACACCACCAGGAGAGATATACCCCTTACTCACATTAATCACTTCTCTGGAATCATGCACGAACTGCCAGTTGCCCATCAGCTTTACGCCGAAAGGGGCAAGTGGAGTATCATTGGTGATGGAAGCCGCCGTGGCATTGGTGGTGGCCATGTCGGTGCCGGAAGCATCGAGGTACGGGCCATCGGGATTGAGAGAACGGCTCACACGAACATTATAGCCGCCGGCGGCGTCCAACCCGCCAAAAGTATGGAATAAATAGTAATAACCGGTCTCGGGACTGTAGATAATATAGCCGCCTTCGATACGCGCAGAGTTTCCACCGATGAGCCTTTTGCCGTACGAACCTGCGACCTTGGGCTGGCCAATACTGGTGCCGGTGGTGTTGAGTTCGAGGATGAAGATGCCACCGGAGAACGAACCATATACCATCCATAATTTGCCGGCGTTATCGTAGAAAACGGAAGGATCGACGACATTGGGCATGGTGCTGACGTTGTATGGCGATACCGTGGGACTAGCACCCGCCGACTTGAGCATGATGCCAACGTTGGCATACGGCCCGTTAACGGCCGATGCCTTGGCCAGCCCGAGCACGCTCAGTGGCGAGCTGCCCTGGCAGGAGCAATAATAGTAATAATAATTACCGTCTGCGAGTTTGATAGCATCAGGAGCCCAAAAATCCTGAACGGTCGTATAAGTGAAAGCGGCGGCAAACTCGGTGAGTGGCGTCCCATTATTGATCAGCGGACTCGAGGTCATACTCGAATTGATCTGCGTCCAATTCATCAAATCCGTGGTGCTCGCGGCGGCCATGTGCGAACCGAAAACATAATAAGTCGATCCGTCTTTAATCACAGAAGGGTCGTGGACGGTAACATTGGTGAATGTCGGTGTGGTTTGGGCGCGCAACGAGAAAGCTGCTGCGGCCGTTACGATCAGCACAGCAAAGACTGATCGGAGGAAATGCATAGGTTGGGATATCATGACGGGAAATAATTATATGCAGAGTATAAACAAAGATTTTCGAAACGATAAGAAACCTCAGCCCTCGGCGGGGCGGCCGAAGATGGGCATATTGTCGGCGCCCCACTTCAATGCTTTGACGTAGGTGTGACGATTAGGGTCCCAAAGCGGATCGCCCTTGATCTCGGTGTAAGTGCGACCGTGATACACGAGCATGTCAGTGACGCCGTCTTCGGCGACCGTGAAGCTGTTATGGCCCGGACCAAAGAGGCCGGCCTCGAAGTTGGTCTGAAAAACAGGTTTGGACGACTTGGTCCAACTCTTCGGATCAAGAAGATCGGCGTTTTCGTCGGCGTGGAGCAGGCCCATCGCGTAATTTTCGTCAGTCGCGCTGCCGGAATAACTGATGAAAACACGACCGCGACGGATCAGGACAGACGGACCTTCGTTGACCCAGAAGCCTTTGGTTTCCCAGTCGTACTCGGGCACGGAAAGGCGCACGGGCTTGGTGGCGAGTTTCGTCGGAGTCTCCATGCGGGCGATGTAGAGGTTGGAATTACCTCTTATACCTGGTTCCTTTTGGGCCCAGAGATAATAGAGCACGCCGCGATGGGTGAAGGTGGTCGCATCGAGGCAGAAGGTGTCGATGCCGGTGTCAATTTGACCGCAGAATTTCCAGTCTCCCCAGAGCGGATTTTCCGCGGCGGTGGTGATCGCGTACATCCGATGCTGAAAGAGGTCGTCTTTTATCGCACGCGACGGAGCGGCGGCGAAATAAATATACCAGGCTCCGCTGTTGAAATGGATTTCAGGCGCCCAGATGAGTTCGCTGTAGGGACCGGTGTCGGGCTTGCGCCAGACGTCGGATGTCTGCGCGATGGCGAGCTCGGCGATGGTTTTGGCGCGGCGGAGTTCGATGCGGTCGTACGCCGGAATCGAAGCGACGAAGTAGTAATAACCATCCGTGTGCTTGCGGATACAAGGGTCGGCGCGCTGCTGGATGAGCGGAAGAATGGATTGGAGGTTGGCCATGGTTAATTATCCGATTGAGCGAGCGAGGACGACTCAGGCCTAGGCTTTGGCGGTTGCAAGTGCCTCGGGGTTGTTAACCGAGTTTGTCTTCAACATCGCATGATAATATTTATCCGTGATCTTATATTTAAACATGATACCACCCATGATAAGGTTAAATACAGCGGGGATGACGGCCGTGGTGAGGGCGATCATGCGCAAGGCAGAATCACTCTGAGCCTGATTAGGCACGTAGTTACAGTAGGTGAGCAGAAAACCAACGATGGCTGTGGCAAAGCCGCCGCCAACCTTTTGAAAGAAGGAAATACCACCGTACGCGAGTCCGGAAACGCGCTTACCGGTTTTTACGGCACCGTAGTCAATCGACTCGGAGATGATGGACCAGAAAATAGGCGCGTGGAGATCTACAACAAAAAATACGGTGTAGAAAAAGATACAGGCCAGCACGGTATTGCCTGGCTCCACAAAAAAGAACATGGCAACGCTGATGACCACCGCAAGTATCTGGCTCCAACGGAACAGCTGGATCTTGCAAATGTGTTTGGTGAGCCAAGTCGAAGCCACCATCGCGCAAATAGGAGAAACCGTACTAGCGTATAGGAACAAAGATTGAATTTTCCCGTCACCTCCGAGATAGTATTTTGCGTAGTAAGCTGCCACGCTCGTACGTATGGCATAACCAATCGTACCAATGACACACACGGCAGCGAGAATGAGCCACTGGTCATTGCGGAGCAGAAGCTTAAATTGCTGCCAGAGCGGAGTTTTATCCACGACATGTTGAACGCGTTCGGTCGTCGTGAAGAAGCAAAAGAGCAAAAGTACCGTCGCAACGACTGCCATGAAACCCATCGCCAACTGATATCCACGCGCCTGATTGCCGTTACTCCACATCGCAACGAGCAGTGGCACGGACGTGAGGCCAAATCCACCGACCTTAGCCAGAAAGAGACGATAACCGTTAGCTGAAAGTCGATCCTGCGGGCTATTAGTAAGGACGCCGGGAAGCGATATATACGGAATCACGACCGCCGTGAACATCACCATGGTAAATGAATAGGTGCAATATGCCCAGATCAGCTTGCCGTATTGGCTGGTGAAGCCCGGCGTCGTATAGAGCAGGAACACCGAAATGCCGTAGGGAATCGCAAACCAAAGAAGATACGGACGATAACGCCCCCAGCGCGTAGTATATTTGTCGGTGATCACACCCATTGTAATATCGAGTCCGGCATCGAATATACGTACAACGAGACCGATCATGCCGGCCTGAGCGGCTGTGATGCCAAAGACGTCCGTCTGAAAAAATAGAAGAAGCACGAACAACGAATAGACGACGACGTTGATCGAGAGATCTCCGGCGCCGAAGCCGATCTTTTCGATGATAGAAAGCTGCTGGGTAGATTTCATTGGGTTAGTTACTTTTTTGCGGATCACAATGGCCTATTTGATCTGCACGCTTTGATAATCATCGAGATCGTTCGGGTTGACGGCAGGCCAGCCTTTTTGATCCCAAAAAA
>JAYTWC010000382.1:0-8805 GCA_043743635.1 Verrucomicrobiota bacterium
ACGTCGTCGATCATATGATCAAGGCCGCCGTTGAAGCTCAAGACACCGTCAACGGGAAGCAAATCCTCACCATTTTCCAGTGCGATCGCATCGCTGAAATAACCATCGAAAACCTAGCCAGCGTGCGCGACCTCTTCGCCGACCAGTCGCGCCTGCGCAGTACTCCCACGGCACCTGCAAGCAAACCCGAACCACTCATTCCATGAAGAAGCGGTCTATCAACATCACGACGCGAACCGCGCTGCTGGCTTGGCTAATTTCCCTCGTCACCCTCACGGTCTTTACCCTCGCCATCATCCCCGAGCAAAACCGAACTTTTCAAGAGAACCTACGCTCCAAAGCCTACGGCACCACCGTCTCCCTCCGCGATGTCGCTGCCTCCGCAGTCGTCAACGAAGACTACAGCAGCGTCATCGACCACTGCACCGAAATGCTCAAGGGCGACGCCTCCATCGACTACATTGTCCTCACCCGCAACGACGGTTTTTCCCTCGTGCATGAACGAACGGGCTGGCGAAGCATCCCGCTTTCAAACGAATGGATTCCCTCCGATGGGAAACCCGAAAACGGCATCGGCATCGTGCCGTTCTTCAATCGACGTGCCTACCACTTCTCACAGCCTTTCGAATACTCAGGCATCAACTGGGGCTGGATTCACATCGGCCTGACCCTCGATTCTTACGACCGCAGCGTCACGCGTCTCTACCACCGCACCGCCTTCCTTGCCCTTGTCTGCACCATCCTCGGCCTGGCGGCATCCATTTTTTACGCGAAACATCTTGTCCGCCCAATTATCGGACTGCAACGCGTCGTCGGGCGCGTTGCCGACGGCGATTTGTCCGCCCGCGCCAGCACCAAACAAACCAACGAACTAGGAGACCTCGCCAATTCCGTCAATCGCATGACCGAGGCCCTGCTCCTGCGCGACCGCACCCTCAAAGAGGCCAATGAAACCCTCGAACACCGCGTGATCGAACGCACCCGCGAACTTCGGGACCAGATCGCCGCCCGCGAACGCGCCCATCGCGAACTCGAAGAAGCCCAACGCCGCCTCATGCAACTCTCGCGCGAAGCCGGCATGGCCGAGGTCGCCACCGGCGTCCTGCACAACGTCGGCAACGTCCTCACCAGTATCAATATTTCCGCAAATATCCTTCGCGACTCAATAACTAACTCCAACCGTCTCGCTCTCCTCAAGCAAGCCACCGACCTCATGCGCGCCCAAGGCGATAACCTTCCGCGCTTCCTAGCCGAGGACCCGCGCGGACAACTCGTTCCATCCCTGATCATCGAAGTCGTTGACCAGATCATCGCCAACAATGATGGCAGCGCCAAAGAAGTCACCCACCTCCTCGAAAACGTCGACCACATCAAACAGATCGTCGCCACCCAGCAAAATTACGCCAAATCCGGCGGCGTCATTCAAAACGTCGCGCCCTCCGAACTCTTCGAGGAAGCCATCCGCATCGCCAAAGCCTCCGTCAGCCGCCACGGCATTAGTCTGGCCCGAGATTTTAACGACGTCTCAAAAATCGAAACCGACCGCCATCAGGTACTCCAGATCCTCATCAATTTCATCACCAATGCCATCAAAGCCGTGAAACCCCGCCCCGCCGGCGAACGCCGCATTTCACTTCGTCTCGAAAAAATCGACGACCACATGCGCTTCATCGTCGAAGACAACGGCGTCGGTATCCCCGCCGAAAACCTACAGAAAATCTTCCGCCACGGCTTCACCACCCGCAAAGACGGCCACGGCTTCGGCCTGCATTCCGGCGCCCTCGCCGCCCGCTCTCTCGGCGGACGCCTCGACGTCCACAGCGACGGGACGGACTGCGGCGCCCGCTTCAGCCTCGATTTACCCATTACACGAACCATCGAGAACAGCCACGAAGTCTCCTCCTAAAATCAATGAATACCACGCCCATTACACGGCTTCTCGTGATCGACGACACCCCGTCGATCCACGATGACTTTCGGAAGATCTTCAAACCTGTTCGACAAACCAAAGCAGACACCCAAATCGACAATCTCGCTGCCGCCATTTTCAACGCCAAAAGCACTGCCCCCGAACAGCCCTTTGCCTCCGTCGACTTCGCCTCGCAAGGCCAGGAAGGCCTCGCCCTCGTCCAAGCCGCCACTGCCGCCGGCCAGCCCTACTCCGTCGCGTTCGTCGACATGCGCATGCCCCCTGGCTGGGACGGCCTCGAAACCATTCCTCACCTCTGGGCCGCCGATCCGCGGATCCAAGTCGTCATCTGCACCGCTTACTCCGATCACGGGTGGGGAACCATCTCCCAGCGCCTAGGTCGCTCGGACAACCTCATCATCCTGAAAAAACCCTTCGACGACATCGAAGTCCTCCAGCTCGTTCAGGCCCTCTCCGAGAAATGGCGTCTTGGCCGCGCCGCCGCGCTCAAAATGCACGAACTCGAAGCCATGGTCGCCAAGCGCACGGCCGAACTCTTGCGCGCCAAGGAAGCTGCCGAGCAATCAAACCGTGCTAAAAATATTTTTCTGGCCACCATTAGTCACGAAATCCGCACCCCGCTCAACGGCGTGCTTGGCATGACTTCCCTCCTGATCGAGGGCGAACTCCCCGCCGCCCAACGCAACAACGCCCAAATCATCGCCACCAGCGCCGATCACCTCCGCATCGTCCTGAACGACATCCTCGACGTTTCAAAAATCGAAAGCGGACTGCTCGCCATCGAAGAAGTTCCTTTCGAACCAGCCGACATCGTCACCAGCGTAAAACACATCCTCGCACCAAAAGCCGCCGAACGCCGACTTGAGTTCACCACCACCATCGACCCTGCGATCAAAGGCTCGCTCATCGGCGACCCTGTCCGCATCCGCCAAATTCTCTTCAACCTCGTCGGCAACGCCATCAAGTTCACGGATGCCGGCTCGATCACGCTCAACGTCCGCCAACTCGAATCCACTCCCACCTCACAGCGACTCGAGTTTAGCGTTTGCGATACCGGCATCGGCATCGCCGAGGAAGATCAACCACGGCTCTTTCAAACCTTCGCCCAACTCGACGGCTCCAGCACCCGCAAATTCGGCGGCACCGGCCTCGGCCTTTCCATCTGCCGGCGACTCGTCGACCTCATGAACGGTGTAATCTCCGTGCAAAGCCAACCCGGCCAAGGCTCCACTTTCACCGTCACCCTCAACTTGCTTCAGTTCGAACCAACCGCCAACGCCACACAAAATGCCGCTCGAGCCGCGACCCTGATTCCCTTTGCCGCGACCGCACGCATTCTCGTGGCCGAAGACAACAGCGTTAACCAAAAAGTCATCCTTCAACATCTCAAACGCCTCGGCGTCCAAGCCGATCTCGTCGCTGACGGACAGGAAGCCGTCGATGCCATCGCACGCCAACACTACGATCTCGTCCTAATGGACTGCCACATGCCCGTGCTCGACGGCATTTCCGCAACCCACGAGATCCGACGGCTTGAGAAATCTCGTGGCCTCCCTCACCTGCCCATCGTCGCCCTCACCGCAGGCATCCTCGATCGCGAAGCATGCCTCGCCGCCGGCATGGACGACTTTCTCTCCAAGCCCTTTCGCCCTGAAGTCCTCCGCCAGATTCTACAACGCCTCCTCAAGTCCGGCCGCTCATCCCCACCATGAACACGCCCGCCGTCAGCTATCGCATTCTTGTCATCGATGACACCCCGTCGATTCACGACGATTTCCGGAAAATCCTCACCCCCGACACCACTCCAACCGACAGTGGCGCACGCGTCCACAACCTCGCCGCCGCCATCTTCGGAAATACGAACCATACGCCAGCGCCAGTTCGCTTCACCGTCGACTCCGCCATGCAGGGCGAAGAAGGCCTCGCCCGCGTCATCGACGCCCTCGCCCAATCCAAACCCTACGCCGTCGCTTTCGTCGATATGCGCATCCCTCCCGGCTGGGATGGCCTCGAAACCATTCGCCATATCTGGGCCGTCGACCCGCACGTTCAAATCGTCATCTGCACCGCTTACTCCGACCACAGCTGGTCCACCATCTCCGCCCGCATCGGCTACTCCGACAACCTCCTCATCCTAAAAAAGCCCTTCGATCACATCGAAGCCCTCCAACTCGCCCACTCCCTCTCCCGCAAGTGGCAACTCGCCCGCGACAACGACGCCAACCTGCAACGCCTTGACGAACTAATCGCCAGGAGAACCTACCAGCTCAGCGAAGCCGAGGAACGCTTCACCGAAGCCTTTAATGCCAGCCCTCTCGCCCAAGCCATCGTCGATCTCGACGACGCAAATTTTCGCAACATCAACACTGCGTTTGAAAAACAATTCGGCATCAACCGCGCCAATCTCGCCAGCCTTTCACCCGCCCAAATCTGCCCTGCACTCAACGCAGCCAACCCGGAAAATTTCGTTGCTCTTCTCCGCTCCGGAAAACCCGTAGACGAACATCCATTTATCGCTAAAAACGCCGAAGGGCACGAACGCCAGATGCGCTGCTCGGCCCGTGCCATTCCCTTCACCACCCACGCCTGCGCCGTCATCGTACTTCGCGACGTCACCGAACAACTCGCCACCGAGCACCAGCTCCGCCAGTCGCAAAAACTCGAAGCCGTCGGCCAGCTCACCGCCGGTATCGCCCACGACTTCAATAATCTTCTCACCGTCATCCACAGCTACACCTCCGAACTTCTCGCTGAACACGCCGACCCACGCACCCGCGAAATGCTCGAACCCGTGCAAACTGCCGCCATGCGCGCCGCCAGCCTCATCCGTCAGCTGCTCATCTTCAGCCGCAAGGAAGTTTACCAAACCCAAACAATAGACCTAAACGAACTCTTCAAGACCCTCCATTCCCTCCTGCGCCGCCTCATCGGCACTGATATCGACATCGAATGGTCCACCCCCGACAACCTGCCGCTCGTCACCGCCGACCCTGCCAGCTTCGAGCAGATCATTGTCAACCTCGTGGTAAATGCCCGCGACGCGATGCCCAACGGCGGCCGCATCCTCATCGAAGCCGCACCCTGCCAAATCGATGCCTTCACCGCCACACGCCATCCAGACGCCAAACCCGGCCGCTACATTGAAATCAAAATCTCCGACAACGGCGCCGGCATACCGCCCGATATTCTTCCCCGCATTTTCGAACCATTCTTCACCACCAAAGCTGCCGGCAAGGGCACCGGCCTCGGACTCTCCACCGTCTACTCCATCGTTAAACAACACGGCGGCTGGATTCAAGTTAGCTCCCCACCCAACGCAGGCACCACCTTCACCTTCTATCACCCCGTATCCGCTGACTCGCTACAAATCGCAGCCCTCGGCCAAGCCAGCCAAAACACCAGCGATCTCAACGTCCGGCACGCCCTCGTGGTCGAAGACGACACCACGATCCAGTCAATGCTCGCCAACGTCTTCAACCGCCGCCACATCAAATACTCACTCGCCTCCGACGGCGTCGCCGCTCTCTCCCTCTGGGTCAACAGCCCCGTCGCGTTCGACCTCCTCATCACCGACATCGTTATGCCCAACGGCGTCAGCGGCCTCAGCCTCGCCCGCAGCATCCGCGAACAAAACCCAACCCTCAGCGTCATCCTCATGTCCGGCTACAGCGACGCTCACGCCGACCCAAAAAATCTACAAATTCCCGGCGAACCCCCGAAATTCCTAGACAAACCCTTCACCCCGCAACAACTCTTTGCCGCGATCGCCGAAGTCCGCGGATATGCCACCCGTTAAACTTTGCCGTCACCCGTGCAACTGCGGCATTGAACCCATCGCCGACTCTGCCTCTGTGTAAACCGTTCCATGCCCGATTCACTCACACTCAATCACGCCGCCCGCATCCTCGCCACCATCTCCGCCGACCAACGCGCGGACATAGCCCTGCGCTTCTATTTCGAAAGCCACCGCTACCTTCAACCACCGGTAAAACGCCACATCAGCCACACCGTCTTTGTCTATTTCCGCTGGCTCACCTGGCTCGACCCGAAAGCCTCTCCGCAAAAACGCCTCGAACAAGCACTCGACCTTCAGGCCGCCTTTGACGCCAACCCCAAGTCGGTAAAACCCGAAACCCTCGCCGCCCGGGCCGTTCCCGCCTGGCTCGCCAGCGAGATGGAAACCACCGCCGATTACCTGCGCCAGATCCAACGCGATCCCGCCCTCTGGCTCCGCGCACGCCCTGGTCAAGCCACCGCCCTCGCCAAATCCCTCTTCGCCGCCGAACTCACCGAACACGAACCAGACGCCATCCGCTTCACCGGCGTGCAAGACCTCTTCAAAACCGAACAATTCAAAACCGGCGAATTCGAAATCCAAGATCTCGGCTCCCAACTCGTCGGCCACGCCGCCGCACCCCAACCCGGTGAAACCTGGTGGGACGCCTGCGCAGGCGAAGGCGGCAAAACGCTCCATCTCGCCGACCTCATGCAGAACAAAGGCCTCATCTGGTCCTCTGATCGCAACGCCAAACGCCTCGACACCCTCAAACGCCGCGCCGCCCGCGCCAAACTCTTCAACTACCGCACCGCTCTTTGGGATGGTTCGGTAAAACTCCCCACCAAGACCAAATTCGACGGCATCCTCCTCGACGCACCCTGCAGCGGCGTCGGCACCTGGCAACGCAACCCCCACGCCCGCTGGACCACCACGCCCACCGACGTGGCTGAACTCGCCACGATCCAACGTCAGCTCCTCGAAAACGTTGTCGGCTCGCTCAAGCCCAACGGCCGGCTCATCTACGCCGTCTGCACCCTCACCCGCAGCGAAACAACGGCCATCGCCAACGCTTTCACTGAAGCCCACCCGGAATTGGAGCCGCTCCCCGTCCTCGGCAAGACGCCGCAACTCACAATCTGGCCCCACGAATACAACGCCAACGGCATGTTCATCGCCGCCTGGAAGAAGAAAAAATGACACTTGAACACGAAGTCCGCCAAGGAGCGCAAAGAAATCACGGCATGACTCCACCCACTGCTTTGCGTACCTTCGCACTCTTGGTGTTCAAAATCTGATTTCCTTCAGTTGTCCTCTATCCAAAAAATCTCCGCCGAAACCGTCCGCGCCGACTTTAACGACCCACTCGCGGTCGTCCACTACACCCGAGCCGCGCATTTCATCGGCCTCTGGAAGTCCGAGCAAAAGCTCATCGAACGCTTCTTTACCGACAAAAATGCCGCGCTCCTCGAAGCCGGCTGCGGCTCCGGCCGCGTCACGCTCGGCCTCTGGCACGAAGGCTACCACAACCTCACCGCCTTCGACTTCGCCGAAGAGTTGGTCGACCAAGCCCGCAACCTCGCCGCCGAACGCTCCGCCACCGCCATCCATTTCCTCCACGCCGACGCCACCCACCTCCGCAAACCATCCAATCCGACTAGTCATCTATTAAATGACAAAAACCAGTTTCCTTTGGGTAAATCGACCAAGCCAACTTGTAGTTTAATAGATGACAAGTCGGTTTTCGACGGCGCGCTCTTCATGTTCAACGGCCTGATGCAAATACCTGGGCGCGAGAACCGTCGAGCGGCCTTGCGCGAACTCCACGCCGTCTGCAAGCCTGATGCGCCGCTGCTATTCACCACGCACGACCGCGACTCCACGCCTACCGAACAGACCCTTTGGCGCCTCGAAGCCCTACGCTGGGCCGATGGCAAACAGGATCCGCGTCTGATTGAATACGGCGACCGCTACTTCGAAGACGAATCTGGCCGAACCTTCATGCATCTGCCAAATCGGGCCGAAATTCTGGAAGACCTGGCTGCGACCGGCTGGAACCACACCTACGACGCCATACGCCGCGAAATAGCCCGCGAATCCCGTGCCGTGCTCGACTTCTCCGACGAGTGCCGCTTCTGGTCAGCTCAACGAGCCTAGATTTTTCCCGCCGTAACCGGTTTCGGGATACAAATCGTACCCATCAACGGTTCATCTAAAAACGACCTATTTTTGAAGCGGATTTCAGCCACTCTCGTCCACGTCGCTCAGAAAACCCTCGAACAGCTTGTCATCTATTAAACGACAAATCTTCGTAACTCGCCTCGAAAAAACAATTAACGTTTTGTTGAAACGTCTCCATTTATCAAGATCTGCCAGCGCCTGATAAAGAGCCTATCTTCTTCTTTGCTTCCAATCGGCTTTGCGTGAAAGTTGCGCCACTCACCATGCCTGCCGCTCTCGATTACGAACCGATCATCGTCGCTCCTCGTCGCGAACTCGCGCCGCTCACCGCCATTCAGGAGGAAATCCTCCGCCTGAAACGCGAGCGCAACGCCGTCATTCTCGCGCACAACTACCAGATCGAACCAATCCAGCGCATCGCCGATTACGTGGGTGATTCTCTCGGCCTCTCCTATCAGGCACAACAGGCGAAGGCCGATGTCATTCTTTTCTGTGGCGTCCATTTCATGGCCGAAACCGCCAAGATCGTGAACCCCGGCCGTACCGTCCTCATCCCCGACCTCGCCGCCGGTTGCTCGCTTTCCGATTCCTGCCCAGCCGAACAACTCGCCGCCTACAAAGCAAAGAATCCCAACGTCTATATCGTCGCTTACATCAACTGCTCCGCTGCGGTAAAGGCACTGTGCGATGTCATCTGCACCAGCGGCAACGCGGTTAAAATCGTCAGCCAGATTCCCTCCGACCGCGAAATCCTTTTCGTACCCGACCAGAACCTCGGCCAATGGGTTTCTCAAAAAACCGGTCGCAAGATGCAACTCTGGCCCGGCAGTTGTTACGCCCACGTGCTCTTCACCGTACAGGCGCTCGAAAAGGCTCGTATCCAGTTTCCTGATGCGCCGATCGTCGCTCACCCCGAATG
>JAYTWC010000383.1:0-2861 GCA_043743635.1 Verrucomicrobiota bacterium
GCCGAGGCTCGCGCCAACTCTGCGCCGCCCCGCATCGCAATCGATCCCTGCGACGCGCTCATCGCCGCCGCGTCGTTTATCCCGTCGCCAACAAACAAAACTGTACGCCCTGCGCACACCAACTCCTCGATCCGCGCGAGCTTCTGCGCCGGCGTCAAACCACCGCGCACCGCCACAACAGCACCCAGCGCTTCCGCCGCCTGCGGGTCACCGCTCAACACCTCCGACTCAATTCCTAGCTCTCGCAAACCGCTCAAAGCTTCACCCAGCCCCTCACGCCAGCGTTCCTCAAGCACAACGGTTGCCGCCAACTTCCCATCGACAAAAACATGAACCAACTTCCCTAGATACTTGTCATCTATTAAATGACAAACTTCTGGCCCACCTCTGACACCAGACGCCATACTGATTATCATGCCATCGCTAAACAATTCCGCTCCAAGTCCGGCTTCTCCGACGGCAATCCTCACCCATGCGCCCGTGCCCGTGCTAACCTCCGCCTCCACCCCCTGTCCAGCAACAATCCGTCGCGCCCTCACCACGATGTCCAGAGCCCGCTTGTCATTTAATAGATGACAAGTGGATTGAAGCGCCCCAGCCACCGGATGCGCCACCCCCTGCTCAACCGCAACCACCGCCGAACGCAGCCAGTCCTCACGCTCCGCAAAACCTGCCTCCATCCGCCATGCCTTCACCGAGAGCGTGTCGGCGGATAACGTACCCGTTTTATCAATACAAAGCATATCCACGCGCGACAGCACATCGAGAAAATCGCCCGTCCGAGCCACCAGCCCCAGTTTCGCCAGCCGGGCCAGTCCACCCCACACCGCCACCGGCGTAGCCAAACCCATCGCACAGGGACAAGCCACCAGCAGCACCGCCATCGCATTAAACAGCGCCTGTTCCCACGGCCCGTGCGCGATCCACCACGCAAACGTCGTCCCGCTCACGCCCACCACCAGCGGCAAAAACCAGGCCATCAGTCGGTCCGCCTGCTGCTGAAGCCGCGACGGAGCCATCCGTGCCTCCCCAACGACGTCCAGAATTGCATCCAACCTCCGTACCTCGCCCGAGGCGCAAATCTCAAACGATCCATCCACTGAAAATGTTCCCGCCAGCACGCGATCGCCCGGACCCCGTGGCTCAGGCCGCCACTCGCCCGTCATCGAAGTCTCCTGAACATAACCGCGACCTGACAAAATTTTGCCGTCCACCGCAATCGCCCCACCCGGTGCCACGCGCACCCGCGCACCAGCCGCCAGTCCTTGCACCTGCGTGTGCACCAACGAACCATCAGCCTGCACTATCTCGCACCATTCAAATTTCTCCCGGGTGTCATCCACCGCCCGCAACGCCGCCACCCGGCTGCGTGCACCGAGCATTTTACCCGTCGTGTGCACAACAATCAAAATCGCCACGACTTCGTAATAGACCGAGCCCGCCCGCGTGAAGGTGCTGATAAACGATCCAACCAGCGCACCTAACAACGTAACCAAGAACAACAAATCTATGCCGATCTTTCTCTCGCGCACCGATTCCCACGCCGACCGCACCAGATCGCCACCGAGAAAGACCAGCGCCCCGAGCGCTGACACGATCAATATGCCATGCACCACCGCGTAGGCCCAGCCCTCGATCTCAGACAGGTTGACCGACAAACTAAACACCATCGCCTGCCCCGCAATCGCAGCTCCCGCCCCGATTCTTAACCACCCACGATCCACCAGCCGCTGGTCGGCCTGAAGGCCAGGCTCACTGATTTTCGAATCGACGGTTTTTTCCATGTATAAATCAGTTCAGCGAAATTCGCCGTGTCAGCCTCGTTCGGCTTATGGCAACACTTCAAACCAGAACGGTGCGAACAACTCGCGACCATCCAGTTTCACCTGCGACCAGATCACGTAGCGACCGGCGCGCGGAATCGTGAGTTTAAACGTGAGACGTGGCTGAAGCAGGTCGAGCGCACGCGTCAGATCGATTTCATTCGGATGCAGATGCGCGTAACCACTGCGCGCGCGGTCAAACGCCACAAGATGGGCAAACGCTCCCATCACGGGCTCGAGCGCTACGGCTTCACCGTCACGGCGCTTCACCGTGAAAACCAAATCTATCATTTGCCCAGCCTTCACCGGCTCCGCCGACGTCCGCAATTCGAACATATAACCAAAACTCTCAAACGTGCGATTATTGGCGATTGAAACCGTTTCGTTCCCCATCACCCCAGGCCCATCAACCGAATCAACCTTCAAATCCGCACTCGCGTACAAGCCCCGAGCCGTCGCCACAGGCGTGAAATCCGCGAAAACTCGATACACGCCAGCCCTTCGCGGCGTAAACGCGAAGGCCCACTCGCCCGCATTTTTACCCGGCATCGGATGCAGATGCTGATAATCGACCAGCGTCGGATCAACCACGAGCAAGTGAAGTTTTTGCGTATGCACCACCAATAAATCCTCGGGCGCGATCAATTTTCCTGTCACCGTTTTCAACGTCGCCACTACCCGAACCTCTCGTCCCGCTAAAACATCACTGTGGGTCACAAACGTCATCTCCACCGGCGAGCGCACCGAGACGACCGGCATGAACTGCGGATTGGCCGGATCACAAAACTCAACGCTACTCGCGCCCGCGCGAAAATCCATGTGACTCAAATTTGTACCGGTCGGCAAAAGCCGAATAATTAGATAAAGTCCAATCGCGGTTATTGTGATCACCGAAACCTGCCGCCAGAGACTACTTTGTTTTTTAACGGTCATGCTCACCACTTTTTCATCTTCTGCACGAACTCCTGCACATCCCACGTGCTACCGTCCACGCGGTGAACGATCCTGCCCGTTTCATCAATCAACAAAGTCGTCGCC
>JAYTWC010000384.1:0-2384 GCA_043743635.1 Verrucomicrobiota bacterium
CTCGCCATCATGCATACGTGGAAAACGGGGAAGAATGAGATCGTCACCCGCGTCTACGGCAACGAAGTCACCGAGGAGGAACTCGTCTCCATCGTCCGCAGCCCCCGCATCGTTCGCGTGAGCGGCAGTGCGGTGTTCATGGCGGGCAACCCACGCGGCACTCCCCTCGCCCTCCTGCACCATCTCAAAGCAAACAAAAGCGTCCAACAAACCGTTGTCCTCCTCAGTGTAATCACCGAGGAAATACCCACAATCTCTTCCGCAGAACGACTCTCCCTTAAATGCATTGGCGAAGGCCTCTGGCGCGCCGTCGGACGCTATGGCTACATGGAATCACCCGACGTAACCGATCTCATGGAAATGATCGTGAAACTCGGCGCACCACTCAAACCACGCGAAACCACCTATTATTTTAATCGTGAGATGGTCATTTCCGGCGGCGAAGCCCACATGTGGGAATGGGAAAAAGCGTTCTACGCCTTGCTCAGCCGCAATGCCCGGCCGGTAAGAGATTACTATAAAATCCCACCGACCCAGATCATCGAGCTCGGTCTGCCGATCCAACTATAATCACCAACAACGCCGCGCATCCCGATGAAAAAATTCACCCTGCGCCCGCTCAACCTCGCCGACTACTACGCCGTCTACGCCCTCTGGCAACAAACTGAGGGCATGGGCCTGAACGATTCCGACACCCGCGAAGCCATCGCATCCTTTCTCGATCGCAATCCCGGCCAAAGCACCGTCGCCTGCGATGCGAACAGCAAAATTATCGGTGCCGTCCTCTGCGGCCATGACGGTCGGCGCGGCTACTTGCACCATCTCGCGGTCGCGCGCACTCATCGCAAACAAGGTATCGGCCACGCGCTCGTCAACACCTGCCTCGACAAACTCGTCGAATCAAAAATCCAGAAGTGCAGCCTGTTCCTTTTCGCCAGTAACACCGAAGGCCGAACATTCTGGTTGCACCAAGGATGGTCCACTCGCGAAGACATCGTTCTCGTGCAAAAAGAACTCAAGTCCAGCGGTACATGCAGCTGTAACTCCTGTTAAAGATTTTTAATCTGGAACTCAGGAACTCCAGAACAAAGGCAGCGGACCGAAACCTTTCCCCTGTATTTGGCTTACTCCGATTCCAACGTTCCTGAGTTCCAGATTAAGCCTCACTCCGCGTCTTCAACCGCGTTGGTCGCCGCCTCCGCCAGCAACGCCTTCCGAAACGCTGCGTCGCGCTTGCGATCTGTGCAAAGCTCCAGCACGCGAATCCCTTTTTTCGGCAGCAACGAAATCGCCGCCAAGAAATCCGCCCAATCTTTCACCGCCACGTGCTCAACACCATAAGTCGCGCACAATTTCTCAAAATTTACATCCTGCGGCATCGCGAAATATTCCTCAAACGGCGGTTCGAACTGCGCCACCGGCAGGTGCTGAAAAATTCCGCCACCACGATTGTTGATCAATACAATGGTTAACGAACCAACAAACTTCGGCCGCAACAAAAACCCGTTCGTGTCGTGCAACAAAGCCAGATCGCCCGTCAGCAGGATCGCCGGCTTGTTTCCATGCGCAACGCCCAGCGCGGTCGAGAGCGTGCCGTCGATGCCGTTCGCACCACGATTGAAATAGATTGGGCACGCACGATTGTTCGGCATCCAGAAATATTCCAGATCGCGCACCGGCATGCTGTTGGCGACAAACACCGGCGTGTCGCCCGGCAAAAACTGTGACAATAGCCACGCAGCCTTGCCCTCGAAAAACCAATCCGTACCGGTCATCTTTTCCTCAATGTTCGCACGAACCCGCGCATCGGCGCGCGTCCAGCTGGAACTGTATTCCAGATCGATCAACCGATCCGGCAAAGTCGCCGCCAGCGTTTCAATGTCCGCCTGAAACGACCGCGTGCGACCGTGCAACGCATCGAGATTTTTTGTCGTTTCCGAAATGATCCATATCGGCACGTCCAACCGCCCGATCCACTCACGCAAGGATTTGCTTACCGGCCAGCCGCTCAGGCACAAAATAAATTCGGGCCGCAACTGTTCCATCAATTCATTATTTCGGGTCAGCACATCATAGGCCGCCACGAATGGCTGACCCGACGCTGCGTGCGAGCGCAACGGCGACAAACTATCCGCCAACACCGGCCAGCCTGTTTTGTGCGCGAGCAATTCCACCACCCCCGCATACTGCCCTTGATTCACCGGCTGACACGGCCCGGCCACAATGAGCCCACGTTTCACCAACGGCAACACCGGCAACACGCCCGTCTGCACGGCCGGCTCAACCGGAACCAGTAAAGAGAAGAAATCAGCATCCAGTTTACCTCTCAACATCGCCGCCGTGCCATCTTCCACCGGCACCAGCGGATCGCGAAACGGCGCATT